>NZ_JAMQUS010000001.1:0-125342 GCF_025594995.1 Turicibacter sp. GALT-G1 | reverse complement strand
ATTATCTCCTACTCGATTGTTTATGAAATTAAGTCATTATATCAAATAACCACAATATAAACTAATTTATTCCATTTTATAATCATGACAAAGAAAATAAAAATTGATAAAATAGAGATAATCCTATAAAGTCTACATTTTTTGGTATCGTTAGGAAATGATATAAAGGGTATAGAAGATATTCAATTAAAAGGAGTGATTGCATGAAGCGTAAGAGAGTATTGCAACTTGTGGGAAGCTTTTGTTTAGGAGCTGTTGTTACATTATTACTATCTTTAGTATTTCCAGCTAAAAATCCAGCTCAAACTATTGTTTCACCAGCTAATTATGGGGAGACAGCTTCAATTAATCAAGTGTATGAAGCATTAAAGACATATCATTATTTTTATGAAGGTGACAGCCAATCTTTAATTGATGGAGCTATTTCAGGAATGATTGATGCTTTAGGCGATCCTCATTCAACATATTTTACAATGACAGACTATGAAAATTTTGTTGAGCACTTAGAAGAGACTTATTCAGGGATTGGATGCGAAGTAACGAATGTTAATGGGTATACAATGATTGTATCGCCATTTCCTGATTCACCGGCAGATGAAGCTGGAATTTTAGCAAATGATTTAGTCGTTGAGGTGGATGGAGAAAATGTAGTCGGTCAAAATTTACAAGAGGTAACGAGTAAAATTAAAGGTCCTGTTGGATCAACAGTAATCCTCGGAATTCAACGCAACGATAATCCTGAGTTAATTTCTATTGAAGTGACAAGACAAGCGATTGATCAAGAAACGGTTAAATCAGAATTAATTCCAGCTGGGGAAGACTTAATTGGATATCTTCAAATTTCAACTTTTGGAGAAAATACGGCGAATGAATTTAAGCAAGCGATTGAAGCTTTAGAAGAACAAGGAATGACTTCTTTAATCGTCGATTTAAGAAATAATTCAGGTGGTTATTTAACAAGTGTAGTCGAGATGGTTGATTATATCCTTCCACCTGATCAAGTGATTACAACAATTGAATCTCGTGATGGTAGCGGAACAACATACAAAACAACAAGTGAAGGAAAAGATTATCCTGTTGTGACGTTAATTAATGAAGGTAGTGCTTCAGCTTCAGAAATTTTTGCTGCTGCGATGAAAGAGGCTGGCAAATATGATGTCATTGGAACGACATCTTATGGAAAAGGAACTGTCCAAGTTTCGATGCCATTAGATGATCATTCTTCTTTAAAAATTACAACTCAAGTGTGGAAGACACCAAATGGAAATTGGATTAATGAAGAAGGGGTAACACCAACGATTGAGGTAGAAGCACCAGAATTTTATTACTATTATCAAGTTTATTTAACAGACGGAGCACCACTTGAATTTGACATGGTAGATACAGCTATTAAAAATGCTCAAAATATTTTAAAAACATTAGGTTATAACGTTGGAAGAACCGATGGATACTTTGATGAATCAACCGTGTCAGCTGTGAAAGAATTCCAAGTGGATCATAGTATTGAAGCAACGGGTATAATTGATAATAAAACAGCGAGCGAATTAACATTAGCATTACGAGAAAAAATTCGTGATAAGCAGTACGATACTCAACTTCAAAAAGCAATTGGTATGTTGCAGCAATAATAAAAATAGGAAGATTTAGAATCTTCCTATTTTTATTATGATGAATTCTTTAAGAATGGTTAATAGTAAGTGAGGAATAGGGTCCTTTAGCGCAAGTCTTATTGTTTAAAATGGCAAGAAAAAGGCCAGCGGTTAAGTAGATAGCGATGAATTTTTAGATATGATATAATGGATTTAATGTGAGGTGACATTTAATGACAAATGGTAAGTTTCAGATTGTTTCTAAGTATGCGCCTTCAGGTGATCAACCAAAGGCGATTGATGAATTAGTTCATAATATAAATAATGGTGTTAAAGAGCAAGTTTTATTAGGAGCAACAGGGACAGGGAAAACATTCACGATTGCTAATGTTGTTCAAGCAGTGAATAAGCCAACCTTAGTCTTAGCCCATAATAAAACGTTAGCGGGACAATTGTATAGTGAGTTAAAAGAGTTTTTCCCAAATAATGCGGTTGAATATTTTGTCAGTTACTATGATTATTATCAACCTGAAGCGTACGTCCCATCATCGGATACGTTTATTGAAAAAGATGCAAAGACGAATGATGAAATTGATAAGTTACGTCACTCAGCCACTGCAGCACTTCTTGAGCGTAATGATGTGATTGTCGTGGCTTCTGTTTCATGTATTTACGGGATTGGGGATCCAGAAGAATATAAAAAGATGATGGTTTCTATTCGTGTTGGAATGGAGATGGAAAGAAATGATTTATTAAATGAGTTAGTTCGTATTCAATATCAACGTAACGACATTGATTTCCATCGTGGGACATTCCGTGTACGAGGAGATATTGTCGAAATCTTACCGATTGCCACAGAAAAGAATGCAATTCGCATAGAGTTCTTTGGTGAGGAAGTTGATCGTATTCGTGAGATTGATACGTTAACTGGTGAAGTGTTAAGTGAACGTAAACACGTCGTTATTTTCCCAGCCTCTCACTTCGTAACAGGTGAAGAACGGATGAAAATTGCCCTTAAAAATATCGAGGATGAGTTAGAGGAGCAGGTTAAATACTTTGAGTCAGAAGGTAAATTATTAGAGGCTCAACGTATTGAACAACGTACACGCTATGATTTAGAAATGATGGCAGAAATGGGATTCTGTTCAGGTGTCGAGAATTATTCAGGACCACTTTCTTTACGTGAGCGTGGAGCAACGCCATACTGTTTACTTGATTTCTTCCCAGATGACTGGTTATTAGTCGCGGATGAATCACACGTGACGCTTCCACAGGTAAGAGGAATGTATAACGGGGACCGTGCCCGAAAAGAAACACTTGTCAATCATGGATTCCGTTTGCCTTCAGCTTTAGATAACCGCCCACTACAATTCAGTGAGTTTGAAGACAAAATTTATCAGGCCATTTATGTATCAGCAACGCCAGGTGATTACGAATTAGAACGTACTGATCAAGTGATTGAGCAAATTATTCGTCCAACGGGATTACTTGACCCAGTGATCGAGTTACATCCAAGTCGTGGACAAATTGATCACTTAGTCGGTGAAATTTATAAACGTATCGAGAAAAACGAGCGTGTCTTAATTACGACTTTAACGATTAAGATGTCAGAAGAATTAACGAATTATTTAAAAGAATTAGGGATTAAAGTAGCTTATTTACATTCTGAGATTAAGACGCTAGAACGTATCGAAATTATTCGTGATTTACGTGTGGGAACGTATGATGTTTTAGTTGGAATCAACTTATTACGTGAGGGATTAGATATTCCAGAAGTTTCACTGGTTGCTATTTTAGATGCAGATAAAGAAGGGTTCTTACGTAGTGATCGTTCACTTATCCAGACCATTGGTCGTGCGGCTCGTAATGCAGAAGGACGTGTTATTTTATATGCAGATAAAGTAACTGGATCGATGCAACGTGCAATTGATGAAACAGCTCGTCGTCGTGAAATTCAGGAGAAATATAATGAAGAGCATGATATTATCCCAATGACTGTTCGTAAAGATGTGCGAGATGTGATCCGTGCAACTGAAGTGGTTGAAAAAGAGGCGAAGTATGATAAGAAAATGTCTCGTAAAGATAAAGAAAAGTTAATGCAAAAACTTGAAAATGAAATGAAGGAAGCGGCAAAAGCGCTTGACTTTGAAACAGCAGCAACACTTCGTGATGCAATGCTTGAATTAAAAATTGAGTTAGGCTTATAATAGAGTTAATAGGAAGATAAATGTGGCAATGAGTCACTAAAGATAAGGAATGAGATAAATCTATGGAAAGTTTACGTGAGTTATATAAAGTAGGAAATGGCCCATCTAGTTCACATACGATGGGACCTGCTCGTGCAGCAAAAGTATTTATGGGACGTTATCCTGAAGCGACGTCTTATGAGGCCGTATTATATGGAAGTTTAGCTGCAACAGGTGAGGGACATTTAACGGATTATATTATTATTAAGACAATGGATCCAAAGCCAGTGAAGATTACATGGCGTCCAGAAGATTTCCGTCCCTTCCATCCAAATGCAATGCAGTTCATTGCTTATAATGAAGCTAATGAAGAAATCGGAACATGGACGGTTTATTCAGTAGGTGGAGGGTCAATTATTGAAGAAGGCCAAGCTCGCGATGAGGTTGAGAGTGTTTACCCAAATACAACGATGAATGACGTATTAGACGTATGCAAAGAAAAGAACTGGACATTAGCTGATTATGTTTATGCTTATGAAGCAGATATTAAACCTTATTTAGAAGAGATTTTAGCAGTGATGCGTGAAAGTTTAATGAATGGATTAGTTGCAGAAGGAACGTTACCAGGAAAGTTAAATTATCCACGCCGTGCGAAACAATTCTTTGAACAAGCAAAAGCAAATCCAGAAGATTTATCTATTTTAATTTATGCGTATGCTTTAGCAGTTTCAGAGCAAAATGCGTGTGGAGATGTGGTAGTTACGGCTCCAACGTGTGGAGCTTCAGGTGTTTTACCAGGTGTTTTATTTGCTTTACAAGAACGTGAAGGATATAGTGATGAGCAATTGGTTGACGCGTTAGCTGTGGCAGGACTTGTAGGGGATTTAATCAAAACAAATGCCTCTATCTCAGGTGCAGAAGTTGGATGTCAAGGTGAAGTGGGATCGGCTTGTTCAATGGCAGCGGCAGCTGTCGCATTCTTAAAAGGAGCATCTAATTTACATTGTGAATATTCAGCAGAAATCGGGCTTGAACATCATTTAGGAATGACATGTGACCCTGTATATGGATATGTGCAAGTACCATGTATTGAACGTAATGCTGTTGCAGCAAAACGTGCGTATGATGCTGCAAAATATGCGATGTTAACAGATGGGTATCATACGATTACATTAGATCAAGTGATGCAAACGATGAAAGAAACGGGGCATGATTTAATGGCAAAATATCGTGAAACAGCTCAAGGCGGGCTTGCGAAACATTTTGCAGAATGCTAATGGACTAGGATTTATGAGGTTTTAATGGTATAATAGAGGATATTTAAAGTGAATGAATAACAGTAAAGGAAGTGACTGTATGGCAAATGAAGAAGCTAAGAAACCAAGCAAAAAACGTAATGTAACGAAAAAGCAAGTTGTTTTATATAGCTATATCGGAGTTTTGGCAGTTGTAACGGTCTTATTCGGTTATAATGTTTTAAAATATTTTTACTTAGATCCTCTAAAGGTTGCGGGGCAGCCGATTTACGGTTATCGTACCGAGAACTTGCAACCTATTACTGATTCGATGATTTCTAACGCTGAACAAGTAGGTGCAAGCCAATCAGGTGTAAAAGAAATAAAAGTGACGGTTCAAGGACCAGTTGTCTATTTTGATGTACGCGTTAATGATGGAGTTGATGTGGAGAAGGCACGTGCTGCCGCCGAAGCAGCAGCAACTGAGTTTTTAGCACAAGCAGGGGATGTTGCTAATGGTTACACTGTACAACTTGTTGTTTCATCAGGTGATATTAAAACATTAGTGGAGACAAATCGTGAAGAGGAATTAGCTTATTATAAAGAACATCGTCTTGATATTGTAGAAAGAATTGTCGCGCAAGCAGAGAAATATCCAACTGCAAAAAATATTGAGCGTGCTCAAAATAATATTAATGTCATGCCGAAGGACTATAATGAAAAGACTGGTCAGTATGAAGCACGATATCCTGAGGAGAAAGCAGCATTTCAAGCACGTATCGATGCTTTAACACCATTAACAGCTGAGGAAGAAGAAGAATTAGGTGAAATTCCGTATTTAGAGGTGGATCAATCGATTAAACCAACAAATATTTCACCTTATCCATGCTGGGGTGCTTACGATACAACAACAGAAACATTTGAATGGCAATAAAGGACGGGGAGACTAATAGTCTCCCTCTTCTTATGAAGAATTAAAATAGAAGTCTCAGTAATTGTTAGACTTTAATACTATAACTAAAAATTTAAAAATACTTTTTGTATATATAGGTGATAAATGATGGCGAAGAAAGTAGTACCAGTTCAAAAGAATGAATATTATGATGTGAAAATTGAAAGTTTAACACACGATGGATTAGGTGTAGCGCGTGTGGATGGATTCCCAATTTTCGTATCAAATGCGCTAGTTGGCGAAGAGATTAATATGAAAGTGACACTTGTTAAAAAGACATACGCGTTCGGACGCGCCGTTGATTATTTTGTGACAAGTCCTGAACGTGTGGAGCCAGCATGTGGTATTTATAAACAATGTGGTGGTTGCCAAGTTCAACATTTAAGTTATGAAGGACAGCTTCAAATGAAGCATGATACGGTAGTTAACCAATTAAAACGTATTGGACATATTGAAGATGCAAATGTATTACCGACAATAGGAATGAAAGATCCAAGTCGTTACCGTAATAAAACACAAGTACCATTTGGTTATGCTAATGGTGAAGTAGTAGCGGGATTTTATCAAAAACGTAGTCATGAGATTACAAATATGAAATCTTGTTTAATTCAAACGGATATTTCAGACCAAATTGTGGATACCATGCGTGAGTTATGTCGTGATTTAAATATTGATCCTTATAATGAGTCATTAAATTTAGGGGTGTTACGCCATGTTATTGTTCGTGTTGGATTCAAGACAGGCGAAATCATGGTAACACTTGTTACTCGTACAAAAACTATTCCAAACATTGATACTGTGATTGAAACTTTAATCAACAAGTATCCACAAATTAAGAGTATTGCTCAGAACATCAATCCAAAAGTAACAAATGTTATTTTCGGAGATGAAACAAAGATTTTATATGGAGAGCCATATATTTATGATGAAATGAATGGAATTCGATTTGCGATTTCACCACG
Source organism: Turicibacter sp. GALT-G1 (assembly GCF_025594995.1). NCBI lineage: Bacteria > Bacillati > Bacillota > Erysipelotrichia > Erysipelotrichales > Turicibacteraceae > Turicibacter > Turicibacter sp. GALT-G1. The sequence continues at coordinate 118,418 of NZ_JAMQUS010000001.1, read as the reverse complement.
TTCATTCTATCAAGTAAATCCAGTACAAACTGAAACGTTATATTCAAAAGCAGTAGAATTTGCAGGATTAACAGGAAATGAAGTCGTATTCGATGCCTATTGTGGAATTGGAACAATCACGTTATTTTTAGCACAACATGCTAAAGAAGTTTATGGCGTTGAGATTATTCCTGAAGCGATTGAAGATGCGAAGATGAATGCAAAGTTGAATGGCTTTGATAATGCGCAATTCGCCGTTGGAAAATCAGAAGATGTAATTCCAATGTGGATTGAAAATGGTATTATTCCAGATGTCATCGTTGTCGATCCACCTCGTAAAGGATGCGATAAAACATTACTTGATACTATGTTAGAAGCGAAACCAAAACGTATCGTTTATGTATCATGTGATTCATCAACATTAGCTCGTGACTTAAAAATCTTAATCGAAGGTGGATATAATCTAGAAGTCGTTCAGCCAGTCGATATGTTCCCACAAACAGCTCATGTCGAGGTCGTGACTATGCTTACACGTAAAGACGTGTAAGCATTAGCCCGACCCGATGCAATAGCTTCACCACGAAGTCGAGCAAGGTGATGGGTGAGTGGACTGAAGCCACTTGCGCAAGACAGTATTTGAGTTAGATTTTGTAATATGTAATTAGCGCCACCCAATGCAGCAGCGTCACTGCGAAAATGAAATTTGAGCAGATGAAGCCACCTGCGCGAGACTGTAACGAGGCTTTTACGCATTAATAGAAAGTAACCAAAGTGCTATTTGAGATTTTAGTAGGACTATATGCAGACAAACTAAGAAAAGAAATGAGCTTATCAAGATAATAACTGATAATAAAAAAGTATTTTTTCTTAATGCTTGCTACCACCGATGCAAGGGTTCATCAACAAATCCTGTGTGAAATGGATATCCTCCATTTATAACTGTGGAAGCATTAAATGGTAAGTAGATGATATAGAAAAAGCGTTGATTCTTTTAAGATTCAACGCTTTTTTAATTTTTTAGTAAAAAATTAGCATTAAATACATTTTTATGTTGTTAATAAATTTTGAATGGAATTTTTTGTCTAAATGATTCATATGATTATTATCAGATACATCTAAATTATTTTCATTGAGGAGGGAGATAATGGATTTTGAGTTTATTAGGACGTATGCACCGATGTATGTAGAGGCTGCTAAGTTAACCATTAGTATTGCTTTTTTTGGAATTCTATTATCTACTTTTTGGGGATTTATTTGTTGTGTCATTCGATATTATAAGATTCCGGTTTTGAATAGAGTGATTGGTGTTTATATTGAGCTTTCAAGAAATACTCCTCTATTAATTCAGTTGTTTTTCTTATATTTCGGGTTGCCGAAGCTAGGAATCTTTTTAAGTTCTGAAGCATGCGGGGTATTAGGATTAACTTTTTTAGGTGGAAGTTATATGGCTGAGGCGTTTCGTAGTGGGCTTGAGGCTATTCCAATAAGTCAAACAGAATCAGGATTAAGTTTAGGATTAACAAAATGGCAAGTGTTACGATACATTGTTATTCCACAGGCAGCTGTTGTTTCTTTACCCGCTTTTACTGCCAATACAATCTTTTTAATTAAGGAAACATCTGTCTTTAGTGTTGTCGCACTTGCGGATTTAATGTATGTCGCTAAAGGATTAATCGGCTTATATTATAAAACAGATGAATCATTACTAATGTTAGTTGTTTCTTACTTACTGCTGTTATTACCGATTTCTCTAATTTTAAGCTTCATTGAAAGGAAGGTGCGCTATGCAGGAGTGGGGAATTAGTGTTTTATTTGAAGGAAGGAATTTTATTCGTTTATTAGAGGGGTTATGGGTTACGTTAGAAATCTCATTAATCTCGGTTTTAATTTCAGTGATTTTAGGAATTGGAATGGGAATTTTAATGAGTCTGAATTCTAGAATTATGAATCTTGTCTGTCGTATCTACTTAGAGAGCGTTCGAATTATTCCACAATTAGTGTTACTGTTTTTAGCTTATTTTGGCTTAAGTAAGTCGTTTGGAGTTAACTTATCAGGTGAGGTCGCTGCAGTTTTAGTTTTTTCTTTTTGGGGAATTGCAGAAATGGGAGACTTAGTACGTGGGGCATTAAGTTCTATTCCAAAACATCAATATGAAACAGGACTTGCGATTGGGTTAAGTAAGCGACAGCTTTATCAATATGTCATTATTCCTCAAACGATTCGAAGATTATTACCTCAGATGATTAATTTAGTGACACGTATGATTAAAACAACCTCGTTAATTGTACTAATCGGTGTTGTAGAAGTAGTAAAGGTGGGTCAACAAATTATTGAAGCTTCTCGGTTAACAGTGCCAAGTGCTGCTCTTTGGATTTATGGTGTTATCTTTCTTCTTTACTTTATCATCTGTTATCCAATTTCATTACTAGCGACGAAGTTAGAGAAGCGGTGGGAGGTGTAAAAAACGATTATGAGTGAAACGATATTAAAGTTAAACCATGTGACGAAAAGTTATGATCAAAATGTTATTTTTTCAGATTTATCATTAGAAGTAAAAAAAGGAGAAGTCGTTGTGATTTTAGGACCATCTGGTTGTGGAAAAAGTACCTTACTTCGATGCATTAATGGACTAGAAAAAATTCAAGAAGGAGATATCTTACTAGAGGATGAATGTATTAGTCATCAAAGTAAGCAAATGCCATTGATTAGACAGAAAATTGGCATGGTATTTCAAAGTTATGAATTGTTTCCACATCTGGATGTATTACATAACATTATCTTAGGCCCTACAAAAGCGCAAGGACGTGATAAAGCCGAAACCATTAAAGAAGCCGAAAGATTACTCGCTCGAGTGGGATTGCTTGATAAGAAAAACGCATATCCACGTCAATTATCTGGTGGGCAAAAACAACGGGTGGCTATCGTTCGTGCCCTTTGTATGAAGCCAGAAATTTTATTGTTTGATGAGGTGACAGCTGCCCTTGACCCAGAAATGGTTCGAGAAGTATTAGATGTGATTCTTTCCCTTGCTAAAGAAGGAAGTACGATGGTAATCGTCACACATGAAATGGAATTTGCCCGTGCGATTGCTGATCGAATTATCTTTTTAGATGAAGGGAAAATCATTGAAGAAGCAGATCCAGAAACATTTTTTACAAATCCAAAAACAAAAAGGGCAAAACAGTTTTTAAATCTATTTAAATTTGAATAGAAAGGATAGATGAAAATGAAAAAGTGTTTATTATGTTTGGTTACTTTATTGTTAACGTTAGGTGTTTTTACAGCGTGTCAAACTTCTTCATCGGATGATAGCCAATCAAAAGCAAGAACGGTTGAGGAAATTAAACAAAGTGGCAAAATTGTCATTGGCGTATTTAGTGATAAAAAACCATTTGGGTACGTTGATTCTAACGGAGATTATCAAGGGTATGATGTTTATTTTGGTAATCGTATCGCCAAAGACCTTGGGGTAGAAGTTGAATATGTACCAGTTGAAGCAGCGAGTCGTGTAGAGTATTTAGTTTCTAATAAAGTCGATATTATTTTAGCGAACTTTACAGTGACTGAAGAGCGAAAAGAAAAAGTAGATTTTACGCTTCCTTATATGAAAGTGGCTCTTGGTGTCGTTTCACCTGATAAGGCTTTAATTACAGATGTAGAAGATTTAAAAGGTAAAACGTTAATAGTATGTAAGGGAACAACAGCAGAGACATTTTTTACAGAAAATTATCCAGAAGTTAACTTGTTAAAATTTGATCAATACACCGAAGCTTATAATGCGTTATTAGATGGTCGTGGAGATGCGCTTTCTACGGATAATACAGAAGTATTAGCATGGGCCATTGAAAATGAGGGATTTAGTGTCGGAATTGAATCATTAGGAAATATTGATACGATTGCAGGAGCAGTTCAAAAAGGGAATCAAGATTTATTAGATTGGTTAAATAATGAAATTGTTGAACTCGGAAAAGAAAACTTCTTCCATGCCGATTATGAAGAAACATTAGCTCCAGTTTATGGGGAAGCAGCAGATGCGGATAATATTGTTGTAGAAAGCGGAGTTGTACAATAAAATTTTTGGTGAATAAGAAATGAGAATATTTATTTGATAACTTAGATAGTTAAGGAAGAACTAGATTGGTATTTTGAATGTGGTTGTCAATAAAATAAAAAACTGCTCAATTAAGAGCAGTTTTTTATTTTTCAGAAAAAGTAGCTGCGAATTCTTGTATAACATTGTGAACCTCATCGACATGGTTAGGTTTAATCAACATCGTAATTTTAGGAATGAATTCTCCAATATCAGCACGAGTAAATGTACCAGCCTCTTGTTTTTTGAAGTTTTCATTAATAAGTGCTTGTGCTTCATCTACTTTTCCATCTTGAACTCTTTTAAGGATATAATTTAAGAATTGCTCTTGTTTATTATTCATTGTTTGACCTCCTATCAAATATAGTATGTACGTTTGTTGCGAGAGTATTAAGCGATAGATGTAATTCAGGGGAACGATTTTAAATGATGACAAGCTTTCTTTATTTTTAGTGAGATGAACTATCAGGTTTATTTTTTCTTGATTGACAATGCAAACAAAAGGTGTTAATCTAAATTATATAGTATTAAAAACTAAGTTTATTAGAAATGTTAACTTTTATATATGGAGGGCTTAGTATGATTAAGATTGTGGCGGATTCATCAACGCTTTATTCAAGAGAAGAGGCAAAACAAAATGATTTAGATATTAGACCGTTATCGGTAACGATTAATAATAAAAGCTATAAAGAATTAGAGGAATTAACAACTGAAGGTTTAGTAGAAATGATTAATGAGGGGTATTTTCCAAGTTCATCTCAACCTTCAATTGGAGATGTCGTAGAGATGTATGAAAAATATCCTAATGAGGAGATTATTAATATTTCATTAGCGGATGGATTATCGGGAACGTATCAATCAGCATGTATGGCAAAATCAATGGTCGATCATGAAGAAAATATTACAGTTATCAATTCGAAGACGCTTTGTGGGCCACATCGTTATCTTGTAGATGTTGCTGTGAAATTAGTTGAAGCGGGTAAGACGAAGTCTGAAGTAGTAAGCGAAATTGAATCGCTAATAGAAACTTCTACTTCTTTCCTGATTCCGAAAGATTTTGATTATTTAGTTCGTGGTGGACGTTTATCCCCATTGGTTGGTCGCATTGGTGGTTTAGTAAAGTTAGTACCAGTCATGACATTATCTGAGGATAGTACACGTTTAGAGAAGTTTGCGACGAAACGTACATTCAAAAAAGCCATTCAAGCGATTTGTGATGATTTAATAGCGAAAGGCGTAAATGATGAATATAAGATTTATATTTCACATGCATGTGATGAAGAGTTGGCAATGGAGACAAAAGATATTATAATTAAAAATATAGGAAGTATTGAGACTGAGGTAATGCTGCTGACACCCGTTTTTACAGCACAAGGTGGTCCAGGATGTATTGCAGTTCAGGCTATTAAAAAACATGATATTTTAAAATAGAAAGTTAGGAAGAACTATGGATCATAAAGAAATGTTAGAGTTTCATTGCCCAAGATTTGATGAATTGCCAACGATTCCTTTGTACAAGGATCAGGTTATTTCGTATGTCGAAGATGTACTGAAACCATTAAATTTAAATCCAGAGGAAAAGTTATTAACACCAACAATGTTAAATAATTACGTCAAACAAAAGGTTGTATCTCCACCAGTCGGTCGTCGTTACACTGAAAAGCATTTAGCGTATTTGATTGTCGTTTGTTTATTTAAACAAGTTTATAGTTTAACAGAAGTTTGTGAAATGATTAAAATTCAGATGAATTTATATCCAACAAAGGAGGCTTATGACTTCTTCTGCGTTGAATTAGAGAAAGCCTTACAGTTTGTTTTTATTAATCGTGAATCCATTGAACCAAACTCAGCAAAGAATATTACATTTGAAACAGAAGTTTTACGCTCTGCTGTCATGTCTATTGCACATAAGTTATTTATTCAAAAATATTTACTCGATAAGAAAGAAGCAATACCTTCAAAAAAAAGCAAATAAAAGAAAATCTTCTTCTTATGAAGAATTAGTACTCGATCGATTTTTAGAACCAGATGTTAAAAAAATAAGAAAACTCCTACTAATTAGTCTCAGTAGGAGTTTTTTTGTAGAGTTATTTGACGCTCTTAACTTCATATTCTTGGAATCGGTATTTTTGTCCGGTTGGATTTACTTTTCCTTCAGGAACCTCTTCAACAAACATGCCATAAGGTCGTACGAAAAGGCCGCATTCACCGTATAGGGCTCGATAAAGAACCATGGTTTCTTGCGTTTCTGAATGTTTGACGAAATCCTCAACTAAATATAAATCACCTTTAAAGTGTCTAAAGATTTTTCCTTTTGAATTTGTAATATCTCTCACATTAAAACCTCCTTGCTTCAATTATCTTCTTTATTATATAGCTTTTTTTCTTGTTCATGTTTAAATTTGTATTAGTGTCCCTATAATTGATATAATAGGAGATGTTTTAGGAGGATATTTTTTTTATGAAATTAAAATTAAGTGATTCATTGATTGAACGTATAGCAAGGTTTGACTCAATTTTTTATAACGGGAACATCTTGCATGATTCTGGAGCTGTTAAGACAATTAATTTTTTAAAAACTCAAAATTCCGATGCTCCTTATGAAATTTGTTCCATTGTTCATGACTTTACTGGAAGAGAGTATCATGCCGAAGCTGATTTCGATACTAAAGGAAACATTCAAAGTATCGGTTGTGACTGTCCAGCATCACATCACTATCAATCATGTTGTATACATGTTGTAGCAATGCTATTTCAAGCACAATATGAACAAAAAAGTCGTCGTATTTCTTGGGAGGATGCTATAGTATTTTATCAAAGAAATACGATTAATCAATTGTTAGATCAATATGAAGATTCATTAGTTCAAGAGGTGAGAATGAATTTAGAAGATACATCCACCGTATCTTTAATTCCTAAGTTAAGATTTGAAGGTGAGGTAACAAAATTAGAGTTATCGATCGGAACAAAACGATTTTATGTTATTAAAGATTTGTTTGATTTTATTAATCGAATAGATACACAATCAGAATTTATTTATGGAAAAGAATTAACTTTTAATCATGATATTCGTCGTTTTGATGAGCAATCATTAAAAATTCTAAATTTTGTGAAATCGATAGTAAAGGACCGACAGTTTATTACACAGCAGTATCGATTACCAAACTCGGAACGTCGTAGTTTATTGCTAAGTTCTATGAAATTGCGTGAATTACATGATTTATTACTTAATACGAAGTTAAATTGTTATGTTGAAAAAGACGAATGGAAATCTATCTTAATGACTAATCAAAGACCAAATATTCAATTGAAGATTGAACAAGCTAAGAATAAAGGACTACTTCTTACACAAACAAAAGGAAAAATGTTAATACGTGGTAGAGGAAAGGATTATTTCCTTTTGACACAGGATAGCTTATGGTTTATGGATGAAGAGTTTATTAATTATATCTTCCCAATTTTAAAAGAAATTATTGTAATGAGTGGCTACTTATATATTTCAAGTGAACAAATTCCTCACTTCTTATCTGTTATTTATCCACGTATTGCCGCATTTGTTACTGATGATAGCATTAATTATTTACAAGGTAAATATGAGATGCCACAACTTGATAGTAAAGTATATTTAGATTTAAATGATGATTTAGCGGTTGAGGCAAAAGTAGAATATGGTTATAATGGCCATTTGTATAATCCACTTACTGACGAGTTACCATCAACTATTGTTCGTGATAAAGTGAAAGAAGTGCAACTTATGAATGTGTTTGAAACTTATGATTTCAAGATTGATAAAGATAAGATGGTGCTTAATGATGATCATCAAATTTATCAGTTTATGAATCAAGGCGTTCCGGCCTTAATTGCACAGCATGAAGTAAATGCGACGGAACGTTTTAAAGGGATGAGCCCAAAACAAGTGAATAAGAAAGTATCAGTCGGGGTACGTTTACAAAGTGATTTAATGACTTTTAAATTAGAAGATTTAGCATTTGATGTGTCCGAGTATCAAGAGGTGTTGGCACAGTATCAATTAAAAAAGAAATATTATCGTTTAAAAGATGGAAGCTTTTTAGAGTTAGATTCTGAGTATATGCAATCGTTTTTTAATTTAGTAGAGGATTTAGAATTAACCGAAGAAGACTTACAACAAGATGAAATTCAACTCTCGAAATATCGTGCACTTTATTTAGAACGAATGCTTGAAAAAAATGAAGTTAAATCTAAGAAAAATAAGGCCTTTCGTCAATTAGTTAATGATTTTGAACAAATTGATGAAATGGAATATGAACTGCCACAAAATTTACAAGCGACGTTACGTCCATATCAGGAAACAGGTTATCGTTGGTTAAGAACGTTATCTGATTATGGAATGGGTGGAATTTTAGCTGATGATATGGGGCTTGGGAAGACGCTACAAGTGATTGCTTTATTGTGTGCAGAGTACGAGCGAGAAGTTGATAAACCAAGCCTTATTGTTACTCCGAGTTCACTGGTCTTCAACTGGCAAGCAGAGTTTGAACGTTTTGCCCCACATTTACGTGTGTTGACGATGACAGGAACAGTGAGTGAGCGCAGCAAGAAATTGAGTACTTTAAACAATTATGATGTGATTTTGACGTCATACGATTTGCTGCGTCGTGATATTAAGGAATATGAGGCAGCATTTAAATATGTGATTTTAGATGAGGCGCATTATATTAAAAATCAGGCGACACAAAATGCGAAGGCGGTAAAAAAACTGAACGGTGAGATCCGTTTTGCCTTAACAGGAACACCGCTTGAGAATTCAATTGCAGATGTATGGTCAATTTTTGATTTTATTTTGCCAGGATATTTATTGAGTTATGCGAAGTTTAAAAAGCAGTACGAGAATCCGATTATTAAAGATAAAGATGAAAAGTTACTTGCGCGTGTTCATCAGTTAGTAGCACCATTTATTTTACGCCGCTTGAAAAAAGATGTCTTAACGGAATTACCAGATAAGGTAGAATCAGTTGTTTACTGTGAGTTAGACAAGGCACAACGTAAGTTATATGAAGCAACACTTATCAGTATGAATAAAGAACTTCAAGCTGAACTTGGAGAAGGGAATGAAGGGCAAAGTCGTATGAAGATGTTAGCAATGTTAACACGTCTTCGCCAGCTCTGTTGTCATCCTGCACTTTATTTGGAAAACTATAAAGATGAAAGTGCAAAGTTAAATTTATGTTTAGAATTAATTCAGGAATGTAAAGACAGTGGACACCGTATGTTGTTATTCTCACAATTTACATCAATGTTTGATTTAATCGCACCAAAGCTTGATGAGTTAGGTATTTCTTATTTTACGTTAACAGGTGAAACAAAATCGGAACAACGTGTTGCCTTAGCAAACCGCTTTAATGAAGGTGAAGCTGATGTGTTCTTGATTTCATTAAAAGCAGGTGGAACGGGATTGAATTTAACAGGAGCGGATGTCGTGATTCATTATGATCCATGGTGGAATATGAGTGCACAAAATCAGGCGACGGATCGTGCATACCGAATGGGACAACAAAATAAAGTTCAGGTTTATAAGTTAATCGCAAAAGATACAATCGAAGAAAAAATTGAAAAACTTCAACAAAGAAAATTAGAATTATCAGATTCTCTTGTTAAAGAAGGCGAAACATTCATTACCCATCTTTCAATGGATGATATTCAAGAACTATTTGAATCTTAATATGAAAGCTTAAAGGAAATATACGTTTATTTGTGTATATCCTTTAAGCCTTTTTTATGTAAAAAAAGCCCATCATATAATGGGCTTAAATTAATTCGTCTAATTTTTCAATCAGTTTTCCAATTACTTCAACATAATCAGTAACAATACGATGAGCAATTTCATTAGCAATCTGTTCGCTGTATAAATGGGACGTTGCATTTCGATCTTCTAATAAGTTAATCCATATTTTATCATTATCAATCAAATGGTTCGCGTAAGCTTTTTTGTAAATCATTCTTGGAAATGAATTTTCCATTGTAATACCAGAATATTTAAAAAATTCTTGAAGGGTTTTGTGTGTTAATTCATATGTGAATTCAAAGCGCTGAATCAAACTATCTCGAATGATTTCATTTTTTCCATCATATAGATTTGCAACCTCAACTAGTCTTTGATAGGCTTTTTTTAAATTAGTAAATTTATATTGAATTTTTCTCATAAATTACGATTCCTTCTCTATTAATTTGTTCTAAAAAATAATCTTCTGTTAATTCAGTAATATGTGTTATATCGTATTCAAGCAATGTCGTCGTCATAAGTTCTATTTCTTCAATAAACGTGGAGATAGATCCTTTGGCATAGACAGCTAAATCAATATCACTTCTCTCACTATTATCTCCTCTAGCTCGTGAACCAAATAATAATATTTTTTGGATTTCTGGGTGATGAGTCGCAATCTGTCCGATTTCTTTTAGTATTTGCTTATCTAGATTCATTAATATCACCTCTAATATGGGAAAAGTCAAAAGTTAATTATGTCATATTCATATTGTAACATAAGTGTAAAAAATAACGACAGATAATCATTGAGTATTTCATGTTTTATGGAAAGATATTGGAGTAATGAGATTTATTACATCAACTTGAAGTATACAATAAGAGTGAAATTCAAGTGTAAAGTTAGAAGTGATTCCTTTTAAAATAGTATTTTACTATATGAAATATAAAGCTAAAATGGAGGGGGTAATGAAAAAGTATGATTCTGATTGCAAGGTGATTACTAATGGTTGAAGTGGAATGAATTCTACTCAATTAAGAAGTTACTTATCGGAATTAGTTGAGGTAGATGATGATGTGGTGTTACTGATGATTGGTACAAATAATCGAAAGCTTTTTAATGAAATGGAGATTTTGTTTCATGATTTAGTAGCTATTATTAATCAGTTAAAAAATATAATAAAGAAGTTATTTTATTGCTGACAAATTCAGTTACCACATTAGACGATAGTTATGAGAATCGTTTGTTTAAACAGGCTGATGTAAACGAGGTTTTGAAGTGTTAATGGCAGAAGGAGATGGTTTGCATCCAACTGATAAGGTGTATGAATTGATGTTTAAGTATCGAGTCAAACGTTTGGAATTATAAAAGGAGAGAGTGATTATGGGATACATAATGGATTTAAGACAATTAGTTGGTTCACAACCCATTGTGATGGGGGGAGCTAATGTAATTTTATTAGATGAGAATGAGCGTCTTTTGCTTAAGCTAAGACACGACAATAATTGTTGGAGATTGCCTGGTGGAACTTTAGAACTTCTGGAAGTTTAGAAGAAGTCGCGAAGCGAGAATTATATGAAGAGAGTGGGTTCATTGCTAAAAGATTAACTTTGTTTAATATATTTTCAGGTGAGGAGTTTTATTACGGATATCCAAATGGGGATGAAGTATATAAATTTCATCGCGACTTATAGTTGCACTGATTATCGAGGAAACTTGAAAAAAGATGCGGCAGAAGCAAAGGATTTAAAATTCTTCTCTTTAGATGACTTACAAGAGAATATTAATCCTCCGGAAGTAGTAATTATTAAAGCTTTTTTAGAGTCAGATTTAATATAATCTATTGATTAAAAATCAATTAATATCCGTTATAATAGAGGCAAAGGTTATATTTGATTTTTAAGGAGGTTTAAGATGAGTAGAGGTTTATTGGATCCTAAAGTTGATTTTGTATTTAAAAATATCTTTGGTTCACATAAGCACCCTAAAGTATTAATTTCATTTTTAAATGCAGTCTTAAAACCAGTGAATAAAATTACTCGAGTAGAAGTTCAAGGGACAGATTTAGAAAAATAATTTTTAGAGGATAAATATTCTCGATTAGATGTTGAAGCAACAACAAGTAATCAGGAGATTATCAATATTGAAATTCAGTTGAAGAATGAATATAACATGATTAAGAGGAGCCTCTACTATTTAAGTAAGATGTATGAAGAGCAGTTAAGTAATGGAGAAGATTATTCTCAATTAAATAGAACGATTTGTATTAATATTTTGAATTTTAAATATTTAAGATCAGAGAAGTTTCATACTGCTTATCGTTTTAAAGAGTTAGAAACGCATGAGGAGTTAACAGATGTTATGGAAGTTCATTTTATAGAGATTCCTAAACTTCCGAAAAATAGTGATGCTAAGGATATGTTAGTCGCTTGGACTGAGTTTTTAATCGATCCTGAAAGTGAGGCTGTACGTCGATTAGAGATGAGTATTGAGGAAATCCGGGAAGCAAAGGATGAACTTATCCGTATGAATAGTAATAGGGAGGAACGTTTATTATATGAAATGCGTTCTAAAATTTTACAAGATAACATAAGTGTTTTGAATGAGGCAGAGTGTAAAGGTGAGCAAAATAAAGCTTTTGAAATAGCAAGAAATTTATTAAAGTCTCTAGATAATGAAACGATTTGTAAAATGACGGGACTCTCGTCTGAGGTCATTGATAATTTAAGAAAAGAATAGATGAAAAAAATCCCCTGACCTAAATAGTTGGTAGGGGATTTTTTTGTTTTAAATTAAGCACGAGAAGCGTAAATTTCTTTTTCTGCATCGATGAAGACTTGTGCAATGACTTCATATGTTTTTGCCCATGCATCGATAATTTCATCTGTAGCAGCCTCACCTAAAACTTGTTTGATAGCCTCTAATAAATGCTTTCCTACGATTGGGTAGTGTTCTTCTTTTACTCCACAGTCGCAGTGACGAATGGCAATACGTTGTACAACGGGCATAATAGCGCCTAAGTTATCAACGTTTTGTGCAGCTGCTAAAACTGTCATAGCTAATGCTTTTGGTTGTTCCCCTGATTTTTGTTTACTCATATCAAATAAAGGTGCTACTTCTGGATTTTGTTCAAACATATTTTTGTAGAATGTTGTGGTAATATCTAAACCGTGCGCTTTTAATGCAGGGACAGTACTTTTAATGATATCAATTGTATGTTGATCTAACATATAAATCTCTCCTTATTCATTGTTTTTCTTACTGACAGTGATAGAATAACATACAGAAATTAAATGTGCAAATAAAATGCACATTTAAGATGATGAAGGATTTTTAAGTCTTGTTTTCATTCAAGTGAAGACAGTTTCTGTTGTATAATTGAAACAAAGGTGGTGTTTAATATGCAATTATCAAAGTTTAGTGATTATAGTTTTCGAGCGCTCATTTATTTAGCTCATCATAGTGATGAATTATGTACCGTTGATGAGTTAGCAAAGGCATTAAATACATCAGAGCATCATATGAAAAAAGTTATCCATCATCTTGGAAAAACGGATTATATTATTTCAATTAAAGGTCGTGTTGGTGGATTAAAGCTCGGGTTAAAACCAAGTGAAATTAATCTAGGTGATCTTTTAAAGGTGACGGAAGATAATATGAACATTGTCGAATGTTTCAGTAAACCAGAGAGTTGTCCTTTAATGTCATCAGGATGTAAATTAAAGCACATTTCTTCTCAAGCCCTCAATCAATTTATAAAAGAATTTTCAAAGTATACATTAGCCGATTTACTATAAAAAAGTGCTCCATTAACCAGACAGGTCTAATGGAGTTTTTTTGCATATATGGGCCATGAATTTTGTATAATTTAGAGAATATACAGACTGGGGTGAAGAGGATGTATAAGAAGTATGTTCGCTTAAAGTTAAACGAAAGTAAAAAAACGATTTGTCGGATACGATATGATGAGTACGGAAGTCAGGTTGAAGTTAAATTGTTTAGTGAAGAAGAAGTACTAGATTTATCAGGATACCGAGTTAAGGTTTGTGCGAATCAGACGAATGGGAAAAGTGTTTTTAATAGATGTGAAGTTGTTTCAAATAAAGTAGGAAGTGTGTCTTTAAATTTAACTAATTATTTAAGTGATTTTGATGTACGTATACCATGTGAAATAATGGTGTATGGGCCTGACGAGGAGTGTTTAGGCACAGCTTCTTTTTACTTGGTTGTTCCCCATCCATTGGCGCTAGGTGATCAAGAGATGAGGGCGACTGATGTGAAGAAATCGACGTTATCACCAAAGATAAGAATGATTGCACATCGAGGTCTAAGTTCATTAGCACCAGAAAATACGTTGCTAGCTTATGAGTTAGCAGGGAAATATGGTTACTATGGGGCGGAATGTGATATTCATGAAACAAAAGATGGGGAGTTTGTGTTACTGCATGATGACACATTAGAACGAATGACAAATGGAAGTGGAAAACCGGAACATTATTCATTGGATGAGTTAAAAGAACTTATTATAAATGGTGGGAATCAGGTGAAAAAGTATCCTCATCTAAGGATTCCAACGCTTGAGGAGTATTTAGCAGTCTGTAAAAAATGGGGATTAGTACCGGTGATTGAGATAAAAGAAATTGAACCGAAGAGTGTGGCTCGATTGTTAGAGGTTGTTGCTCAGTGGGGAAGCCTTCAATATGTGGTGATTATTTCTTTTTCAAAAGAGATTGTGACAGAGGTTCGAAAATTAAATCATCAAGTAAATATTCAGTGGTTAGCAGAGATGACCATAGAAAATATTGATTATTGTGCGAGATATGACATGGATATTGACTGTTATAAAAAGCAAGTTTCAAAAGAAATGGTCGATTATGCACATAGTAAGGGAGTACTCGTGAATACTTGGACGGTTGATCATGGGGAAGAGATGCAAAACTTAGTGGATATGGGGGTTGATTGCATTAGTACGAATGTTTTGCTTTATAATCAAGCGTTACAAAGTAGCGGAAAAGTAAAAAGTTATTTATTTGATCATCGTGTAAATTATGTGACGTGTATTCATTCATCCATTGATAATCAAGGTGAAAATGAATGGATGTGGAGAGAGACGGGGAGAATTTTAGAGATTCGGGGAAATCATGAAGCTAAGAAGATGTTACAAATTAAGTTGCCAGGGTTAAATGTTGGTGATGTTGTGAGTATCTCGTTTTTCTATCGAAATATTTCAGGCGATGAAGTTCGAGCAGGACTTGAATATATTGAGATGGATGAGGCTTCGACGATTGAGCGAAGTATTAAAACAAAGGCTATTAATGATTGGGGATATGTTGATTGCCAGTTTATCGTGATGAATCAAGTGAGTGGGAATAAAGACTATTATAATGTCTTGATAGGATCCTGGAGTATGAGTAACTCCCATTTCATGCTCCGAGACGTTCGTATTAAAATAGAATATATGTAGTCAAGCTATAAAGGAGCCTTCAGAATTGAAAGCTCCTTTTTTGGTGTATTTAATGTTTTTATACATTAATTTACAACTTGTTTCTTGACATTGATGAAAATGCTATTATAATAGACTCGGCACAATAAATGATTTTTCGACAAAACGTGAGAATTTGACTCGAGAGGATAAATGAAGTACCTCATTTTTGTACTACCATGTGTAGATTTAAAAAGCAACAGAAATGGTCAATCAACGAGGAAAAATCGCATGATGAGTATTAAGAGGAAAGCAATTTAAATAGTGATTGCTTTCAATATTTTAAAATGAGGTGAAAGAGATGTCATGGTTAGTTGAAATCCTTCAATCATATCCAGAACTAGCATTATTTTTAACACTAGCCATCGGATATGCGATTGGAAAGATTCAAATAGGTTCATTTAAGATTGGAACAGTACCGGGTGTATTAGTAACAGGTGTATTAGTCGGTCAGTTAGGAATTACAGTCGATAATACGGTTAAAGCTGTTTTCTTCTTATTATTTTTATTTGCATTAGGATATAATGCAGGTCCTCAATTCTTTAAGGGATTGAAAAAAGAAGGAATTCCACAGATGATTTTTGCTGTTATCGTTTGTGTGATAGGTTTAATTTCAGCCATCCTTGTTGGGAAACTGATGGGGTTCAATGCAGGACAAGCTGGAGGACTTGCAGCTGGTGCTTTAACGCAATCTTCTGTTATTGGCGTGGCCCAAGATGCTATTTCTAAGATGGATATTTCAAATCAAAAACAGATGATGGACTTTGTGCCAGTTGGATATGCTGTTACTTATATTTTTGGGACGCTTGGATGTACCTTTATTTTAACGACATTCGGACCAAAGATTTTAGGTGTTGATTTAGAAAAAGAATGTTTAGAACTAGATCAACAAGCGAAAGAATCATTTGAAGATGAGTTCGTTAGTTCACATGCAAGTGATGTTTTATATCGTATGTATAAAGTCAATGATGAATATGCAGGGAAAACTGTTTCTGAGATTGAAGCACAGTTATCACAAAAAAATATTCGATGCTTTATTGTTAAGATTAAACGTGATAATCAGGTGTTTAAAGCTAATACAAGCACTCTTATTCATACAAATGATTGTCTTGCGATCGCGTTTAAAGAGAAGGATGTACAACACATTAAATTTCTTGATTTAGGAGAAGAAATTTATGATCATCAATTAGTTAATTTTAGAACAGAATCGTTAGATGTATGTGTGAAAAATCAAGCGATTATCGGAAGATCTATTCAAGAAATCCAAGACAATGATTTAACACGAGGAGTTATTATTTCTAAACTTAAGCGTGCAGGTGAAGAGGTTGCTTATACGCTAGAGACGAAGCTTGATAAACATGATGTCTTAACGTTAGCAGGACCTGTTGATGATGTTGAAGGATTAGTTTCTCGTATCGGGAAGCCTGTTCGTCAATCAGATGAAACAGATATGACGTTTGTTGGTCTTGGAATTTTATTCGGTGGATTAATCGGTGTTCCATCTTTAATGATTGGTAAGATTGGTATTACGTTATCAACAAGTGGTGGAGCGTTGATTATGGGACTAATCTTTGGATACCTTCATTCCCGTCGTCCAACGATTGGCCGTATCCCATCGGGTGCCACTTGGTTCTTAAGTAACGTTGGTTTAGCTGCCTTTGTTGCAGTGGTTGGAATTAATGCAGGACCAGGATTTGTGGATGGATTACAAAGTTCGGGATTGAGTTTCTTCTTAGCTGGAATGATGGTAACAGCTATTTCCACTTTCTCAGGAATTTTCCTTGGCAAGTATGTATTTAAATTTTCAGCTCCCGTTATATTAGGGGCAACAGCTGGGGCTTTAACAACAACAGCTGCTGTCGGTGGACTTTGTGAAAAAGCAAAAAGTAATGCGCCTGTTCTAGGATACACAATCCCATATACAGTAGGAAATATTTTATTAACCGTTTGGGGATCATTAATCGTGATGTTTTTCTCTTAACATAATAACAAAGCCTTAGATTGGAAGTCATTTGACTTCTCATCTAAGGCTTTTTCTATTATAATTTATCTAAATTTAAATACTGATTTAGTGTAGCTCTAAAGTTAAGTAGCAAAGCTTTTAGCTATCTTACCTGTGGTGGGAGAATATCAAGGTTGTTGATTGATAGTTGTAGATCAAATTATATTAAATACTTTTTTCATTTCAACGGTATAAATATGTCTCATTAGATTTCTCATTTTAAAATAGATGACTAGTTAATAACATTGAATGGTATTTTTAAGTAGGGGAGAGAGAAAATAAAGAAATCAAATTTATTATATTTTAGGGATATATGAACGAGGACCACCCTGCGTAGCTGGTTTCCTCAATTAATGGGGTGAATACAAAGTACAAATAAATTACCCTAGCAATTATAGATAAGATTGTCATAGACAATCGCTATGTGACCCAGTTGAGGAAAGCTAAGGTATCGTCTTTGACGATTTGCTTAGCGCAGGGAACACGATATTTAAGAAGTTTAAAAGTTATTAATCAAGGTATTGAATCTTAGGGTTTAATGCCTTTTTCTTTTTGAAAATACCGAATTTAATTTTCACAAAGGGGTGTTTTTCATTTTTCAAACTGGATTTTTCATACATATATATACAATTTTTTACATAAATGGTGTAAAAATGTATAAAATTTTGATATAATGACGGTAGTTATCAAGGTTATTTTCATATATAACGCAAATATGGTGCGTAAGTTTCTACCCGATTTCCGTAAAAAATCGGACTATGAGAAGAGATAGAACAGAGATTATTCGCTCTATCGCAAGGAGGTAACTACATGAAGAAAAATTCAGCTTATATATTAATGGTTCCAGGATTTGTACTATTACTATTATTTTTAATGTTGCCATTATGTTCAACATTGTGGCCAACAGTTTTTAATAATGGATTTTCTCTAAATCAATATATCGCATTTTTTAAGGATGAATATTATTTAGAGATTTTCTATCGTACGCTGAAAATCTCCTTGATTGCTACCTTGGTGTGTACAGTATTTGGAGTACCGACCGCCTATTTTATTTCACGTTGTTCAACAAAATGGAAAGGTTTATTAATTGCTATTTCGATTTTCCCATTATTAACGAATTCAGTTGTTCGTAGTTTTGCTTGGATTAATATCTTAGGTAAAAACGGGATTATCAACAATGCATTAATGAGCATGGGGTTAATTGAACAACCATTAAGTATGTTGTATACCGAATTTGCTGTCTTAGTCGGAACCATCTATTTATTCCTACCAATTATGATTATTACATTAGTTGGAGTTATGGATAATATCGATAACGATATGATGGAAGCCGCGGAGAGTTTAGGAGCTAATCGAATAACCGCCTTTATGAAAGTTGTGTTACCGATGAGTATTCCAGGAATGATTACGGGGGCAGTTCTTGTGTTTACAGGATCTTTAACAGCATACACAACTCCACAGCTTTTAGGTGGAAACAAAGCATTAGTTTTACCAACTTTAATCTATCAACGTTCAATGACATTGAATGATTGGACGGGAGCAAGTGTTATCGCAGCCATCATGATTGTGACAACATTAATTGTTATGAAGGGATTAAACTTCGTAGCAGCCAAAGTAGATAAGCGAGGTGAACTTGATGCGTAAACATAAAATGTTAACATTTATTTCAATGTTCGTTTTTGCTTTTTTATTCTTCCCATTAGTTATTATTACTGTAACTGCGTTTGGGACAGAAAATACTATCTCATTCCCAATTAAAGGGTTCACCTTTGACTGGTTTGTTAAAGCATTAACGTCAAAAACATTTATAGATTCTTTCTATTTAAGTTTTAAATTAGCATTTATATCAACTTTAATTGCGTTAGTCATTGGGATTCCAGCAGCTTATGGAATGTCACGTTACTCAGTTACAGGGAAGAAATTATTAAAAAGTTTCTTCTTATCCCCAACAATTGTTCCTGGGATTGTAATCGGATATGCTTTATTTCAATTCCTTGTAATTAAATTACAAATTCCAGTCTTCCAAGGATTATTATTAGGACACTTCTTAGTTGTATTGCCTTATATTATTCGTATTGTTGGTGCTTCACTTGAGCAATTTGATTTCTCGATTGAAGAAGTAGCGTGGAGTTTAGGATGTAATAAAATTCAGACATTCTTTAAGATTGTTTTACCAAACATCTCTAGCGGAATTATTTCAAGTTTCTTGTTAGCATTCATTAATTCATTTAATAATATTCCGGTTTCAATGTTCTTAACAGGTCCAGGGGTGACAACGTTACCAACGGCGTTAATGAATTATATTGAGTATTATTATGATCCAACGGTGTCAGCTGTTTCGGTCTTATTAATGGTGGCAACAATTGTAATCATGTTTATCGTGGAAAAAACACTTGGAATTAATTCATTAGCAAAATAGGAGGATACACCATGGCATTCGTAGAATTAAATGATATTCGTGTAACTTATGATGGAAAAAATGATATTTTAAAAGGTTTAAATTTACAGATGCGTGAAGGTGAGTTAGTGTCATTACTTGGTCCAAGTGGATGTGGTAAGACAACTACTTTACGCGTGATTGCAGGTTTTATTGATATAGCAGATGGAGACTTCTTAGTTGATGGTGATAACTTTACTAAGATTCCAGTTCATAAACGTAACTTTGGGTTAGTTTTCCAAAGCTATGCTTTATTCCCACATTTAACTGTAAAAGACAACGTCGCTTTTGGATTAAAGCTGCGTAAAGTGGACAAAAAACAAATCGAGGAAAAAGTCAATCATATGTTAGAAGTCTGTGGATTATTAGAGTATAAAGATCGTTTACCAAAACAATTATCAGGTGGTCAACGTCAACGTGTTGCATTAGCACGTGCTTTAGTCATCGAACCTAAATTATTATTACTTGATGAACCATTAAGTAACTTAGATGCAAAACTTCGTATTCAAATGCGTGTTGAAATTAAACGAATTCAAAAAGCATTGGGAATTACAACTGTCTTTGTTACTCATGATCAAGAAGAATGTTTCGCTATTTCAGACCGTGTAGCTGTTATGAATAAAGGGGTTATTGAGCAATACGATACACCTGAGAATATTTATGCTAGACCAAAAACTGAGTTCGTCGCTCGTTTTATCGGATTTGAAAACTTTATTCCAATGAAGCATAAAGAAGGCAACACATTCTTAAGTGAGGAATTAACATTTACGGTAACAGAATTACCAGAACCGGAAGCGACACTTGGAACAATTCGCCCAGACGATATTGAGATTGTTAAAGAAGCAAAGGAAAACTGTGTGAGTGGAAAGGTTCAAGTTCGCACATTCCTAGGTAAGAGTTATCAGTATGAAGTTGAAACAAAGTTAGGGAAAATTGTTGTAAATCATGATGGAGCAGATGTATATGAGATTAATGATGAATTAACAGTACATCTTCCAGCAAACAAAATCGTTTTAGTTTAAGCAAGTATAAAGGAGAATGAGAAGTATGAAGAAGACATGGAAATTAGCATTAGGTGCCGCAATGGCATTAACACTTGTAACAGGATGTTCAGCAACGGAAGATTCAGGGAAACAACAATTAGTCGTTTCAACTTGGGGATTAAGTCAAGATGTATGGGAACAAGAAGTTAAAATCCCATTTGAAGAAAAATACGATGTTGAATTAGTTTTAGATACAGGTGGAACAAACGATCGTTATACAAAATTAGCTAACAATCCAAACTCTACAGTTGACATAATTGAATTATCACAAGCAACTGCAGCAAATGGATATGAAGCGGGATTATTTGAAGAATTAGATTATTCAAAAATTCCAAATGCTAGTGAGTTAATTGAACCAGCAGCTGAATTAGCTGAGAACGGTTTTGGTGCTGCTTATACAGTAAACAGTATTGGAATTATCTACAATCCGGAAGCTGTTGGATTTGAAATCAACGATTGGTCAGATTTATGGAATGAAGAATTACAAGGAAAAATCTCAATCCCAGATATCTCAACAACGTTTGGACCAGCAATGGTTTATGTAGCAAATGATGTTGTAGGTGGAGATATTGAAGCCGATCAAGGTGAAGCTGCATTCAAAGCATTAGAAGAGTTAAAGCCAAACATTGTTAAAACTTATTCTAAATCAAGTGATTTAGCAAATATGTTTGCATCAGGTGAAATTGCAGTAGCGGTTGTTGGAGATTTCGGAATCCCTACAATTGAGCAAGCACAACCAAATGTTAAATTCGTCGTACCAGCATCAGGAACTTACGTAAACTTCAATACGATTGATATTAATAAAAATTCTCAAAATAAAGAGTTAGCTTACGAATATGTAAACTGGCGTTTAAGCCAAGAATTACAAAGTGCAACAGCAGTTAGCTTAAATGAAGCACCAACTAACAAAGATGTTGTTTTAGATGAAGAAACAGCACAAAATAAAACTTATGGTGAAGTAGCTGACAATGCTAAAGTGATCAACTATTCATTTGTTAATCCATTATTAAATAACTGGGTTGATCAATGGAACCGTATTGTTAATCGTTAATTAGGGCGGAGAATTCAATATGGATATGATCATAAAAAATATTTCAGTTTATCAAACATTTACACAACAATTTGAAATGAAAGATGTATTAATTGAGAATGGCCGTTTTTCTAGGATTGCTGATGAGCTATCAATCACTCATGAAGAGGTGATGGATGGAACAGGGAAATGGATGATACCAGGTCTAATTGATATACATATGCATATTGAAAGTTCTATGACGTTACCTTCACGTTTCTCTCAAGCCGTTTTACCTCATGGGGTTACAACCGTTGTGGCTGACCCTCATGAGATTGCAAACGTGTTTGGATTAGAAGGCATTCAATCATTTTTATCCAATGCAACTGCATTGGATATTTTTTATGGAATTCCTTCTTCAGTTCCGTCAACTTCACCTCAGTTAGAAACAACAGGTGGCTTCATTGGAGTGGAAGAAGTAAAGGAACTGCTTCAACACTCAGCTATTTTATGTCTTGGTGAAGTCATGAACTTTCAAGATTTATGTAAAAAAGAAACATCAACGATTAAAGAGATTATTAAAGTCTGTCAAGCGCTTAGACCATCTTTACCCATTGAAGGGCATTGTCCCAAAATTAGTGGAAAAGACTTAGCCGATTTCATTGGGGCAGGGGTAACAGCTGATCATACACAACAAACACCTGAAAGTATCATTGAAAAAATTAAGAGTGGAATGTTCTTAGAAATTCAGAAAAAATCAATGAATAAAGAAACGATTCAAACCTTGATGGATTATAATTTCTATGATTACTTTG
Organism: Turicibacter sp. GALT-G1; assembly: GCF_025594995.1. Classification (NCBI taxonomy): domain Bacteria; kingdom Bacillati; phylum Bacillota; class Erysipelotrichia; order Erysipelotrichales; family Turicibacteraceae; genus Turicibacter; species Turicibacter sp. GALT-G1. The sequence goes on along the minus strand of NZ_JAMQUS010000001.1, from coordinate 95,819 downwards.
CATTTGTCACTGATGATGTCATGGCGGATAAATTACCAAAAGGCCATTTAAATGAAATCATCAAATTAGCCGTTTCTTTAGGAATGCCTGTGGAAAAAGCAATCTATTGTTCAACATATACGCCAGCTAGACGAATGCATTTAGATGATCGTGGGATGATTGCTCCTGGTCGCTTAGCCGATTTTATTCTTCTGAGTGATGTCAATGATTTTATGATTCATTCAGTTTATAAAAATGGAAAGTGTATTGCAAGTGAGACTGTTTCACTAGAGGAAAATCATGATCAGAAGTTTCCTAATCACTTCTATCAATCCATTCAATGTAAAAAAGCTTCACCAGAAGATTTTGAAATTCATGTGAATGGCGTAAAAGCATTATGCAATGTCATTCAAACACAACCTCATTCAACGTTTACGAAACAGCTTCAAAAAGAAGTCCCAATTAGAGGTGGGATGCTAGATTATTTATCAGCAAACCTCTGTTTATTAACGATTTATGAACGTTACGGGAAGAATGGAAATATGGCGCATGCTTTATTAGATGCCCCTATCAACAAGCGCGGAGCAATTGCAACTTCTTGGGCACATGATCATCATAATGTCATGGTGATGGGGAATCATACTGAAGATATGATGTTAGCTCAACAGACGCTTTGCGAGATGCAAGGAGGGTATGTCGTTGTACAAGATGGTCATGTGGTAGCTAAAGCTTACTTAGAAATTGGAGGTATCATTAGTGCTCAGCCAATTGACGTTTTAGCTAAGCAACTTGAAGATGTTCGATTGGCGATGCAACAATTAGGTTATCAACATGATAATGAAATCATGTCTTTCTCAACATTATCACTTCCAGTCTCACCTGAACTGAAGGTGACTGATATTGGAATGATTAACACAAAAACACAAGGAATTGTTCCATTGATTGAGGAGGCTTATTATGAAGACATTAATTAAACATGCTTGGATTTTAACAATGGATGAAGTATTAACAACCTATCCTAAAGGAATGTTAATCATCGAAGATGATCAGATTTCTTATGTTGGAGAATATAAGGCGGAAATGGAGCAACATGTGGATGAAATCATTGATGCGGCAGGTGGTCTACTGATTCCCGGTATGATTAATACGCATGCTCATGTTTCAATGATTCCATTTCGTTCATTAGGTGATGATTGTCCAGACCGACTTCGTCGTTATCTTTTTCCATTGGAAATTGAATGTATGACAGAGCCACTTGTTTATGAGGCGGCACGTTATGGTATTTTAGAGATGCAGCGTAGTGGTGTGACGACGTTTTTAGATATGTATTATTTTGAAGAAGAAGTGGCTCGTGCCTGTGAGGAATTAAATATGCGTGGTGTGCTTGGTGAAACGGTGATTAACTTCCCAACCTGTGATTGTAAGGAAGCTTATGGTGGGTTAGCTTATAGTGAGGCATTCATTAGTAAATGGAAAAATCATGAGTTAGTCACACCTATGATTGCTCCCCATGCGACGAATACGAATGATGCCGCTGCTTTAAAGACAGCACATGAAATCGCTGAGAAATACGAGACGTTAATTTCGATGCATGTGGCCGAGATGGATTATGAAATGAAAGAATTCCGTGAAACGTACGATATGACTCCCGTTGAATATCTGGATTCCATTGGTGTTTTAAGTCATCGATTAGTCGCTGCTCATTGTATTCATATCAATGAACATGATATGAAGTTAATGGCAGAACGTGGGACAAGTGTTGCACACTGTGTGGGATCAAATATGAAAGCAGGAAAAGGAATTGCTCCTGTTAAAGAGATAATCCAGCATGGAATTGCTGTTGGCCTTGGAACAGATGGACCAAGTAGTGGGAATACACTCGATTTATTTACACAAATGAAAACAGCGGTTTATGCGCAAAAGACTCATTATAAAGATCGTTCATTATTTAAAGCTGAAGAAATCGTTAAATTAGCGACGATTGGTGGGGCGAAGGCATTAAAAATGGATGATCGCATTGGTTCACTTGAAGTTGGGAAACAGGCTGATATTGTCTTAATTGAAACAGATTCGGTAAATATGTTCCCAATTTATGATCCATATTCAGCGATTGTTTATAGTGCAAATGCCTCAAATGTAGATAGTGTTTGGATTAATGGTACTCGTGTCTTAAGTAATAAACAGTCAGTCTTTAATCTACAAGAAATTAAAGCAGCACTTCAACATGAAATGAAACTATTTCAAAAACGAGCAGTTGAACGTTCAAAAGAATTATAATCGATATAAGAAAACCTCAGATGGAAAATCTGAGGTTTTTATTTTCTATTTAAATTATTGCTTTTAGGCTATAGTCTAAATAAATAGATGGGTGTAATTAAGCGCCATGCACAGGGGATTAAATTAATTGAGTTCATTTATAAGTAAGTATAGTGTATATATCAATAATCCAATCCATCTTATAAAAAACATTCTGTCTTAGAGAGAACAGAGTGTTTGAAAATGTGGAAACAAAGATCTTACTCATGACTAAGAGGGATTTTAATGTAAAATCTGAACATATTTTTTTCCTCATTGACATCAAATAAGGCGATCCCATTAGCGGATTCGACGATGTTTTTAATACTTTCAATCCCAACACCATGTTGTTTTTTATTTCGTTTTGTTGTTCTGATTTTATTTTGTTCAATAATAATTTCACCATTAAAGCTATTTTGAGTATAGAGAATAAAGAAATCATCTTTAATATAACTTTTAAAGATAATTTTTCTCATCTCCTGCTCATCTTGTCTGATACAGGCCTCATAGGCATTATTTACAAGGTTTCCAAAGATTCGGCTTAGTGATAAGTCACTAAGTGATAAATGATCAGGAATCGAGCATTCGGCATTAAACTCAATGTTTGCTTGTTTACATCTTTCAGATAAGGATTTTAGGATGACATCTACAATCAGTCGATTTGAGTAACACTGATTTTCTGTAACAATAACTTTAATATCCGAATCAATCGTTTTTAAAATTTCTTGTGCTTTTGGAATATCTCCTTGATCGAGAAAATAACTGATATTAGTTAAGACACTTTTAAAGTCGTGATTATACATTCTTAGAATTTCCGCGTAGTGATCTCGTTTTTTATAAAGTTCCTCTTGATGTTCAAGTTGTAGTGAAATTAATTTATTATTGAGCTCAACTTCTTTAAATTTGATTTGTTGAATTTGTGTAAACAAAAGGAAATAGTAACAAAGACCGATAATTACTCGATTCATTAACAATGGAATAGTTGTTGTTTTGATATTAGCGGAGTAAAAGTCAATATAGTTAGAATTTAGCATGAGAATCACGAGTGTTCCTTTTACTAAAATCGTAAACTTTAAAATAGGGATATTCATTAATATTTTCTTAGCAACATCTAATGGAAGTAGTTTATTAAAATTAAACAGGATAAAAAGTACAATAATGCGGGAGACACAGAATGAAAGCATATAGTTTCCTTTATCCTGGACAAGAGTATACATACTTTGGTTTGTGATGAGTGATGAGACACCAATGACGATATCACGTGTCAGAACGAGTTGAAAGACGATGTTAATGCAGATAATAAAAATAACTGACTTGAGATCAGTAAAACAAAGTCTTAGAGAAAAATATAAAACGATACTTAAAATAAAGTAGGTTAGAGGAATGAAAATCTTATAGGTGATTAAAAACATTGAAACAAGTGTTAAAAATAGTGATAAGAAGGTAATCATCATGCGAGAAGAAAATCGCGTCGTTAATAGCTTGTTAAAATAGTTTAGCTGACAAACATTATAAATATAGATTAAAATAAAAAGAATTAATTGAATTAGCTGCTCACTCATAAGGGTACCTCTATAAAAGGATATGGTCTAGCTCATTTTTTAGATAGTTCTCTTTGAAGGTAGACGAGTACTTTCGTCCAATTGGAATCGTAATCCCTTGCTTAAGAGAGCATTCTGATTTATTAAAGGAGCTGATGTAGGTTGTGTTAACGATGTATGATTTGTGACAACGGATGAATCCATACTCGTTAATTTTTTCAGCTAAACTATTAAGTGTTGTATTCAGTTCTTCTTTTTCACCGGATAGATTATATAAGATGACCTTTTTTCCGATACTTTCAATATACAAAATATTATCAAGTTTAATTAGTTTATTTGTCTGTTTACTTGAAATCATAATACTTTTCTTTCTCTTTTTTTCAACTTCCATCATCGCTCTTAAAAAGGTTCCTTTTAATTGTTCTTCATCACGTAAATCTTTAATTAGATAATTGAATGGCTCAACTGAGAAAGAGTCGAGTGCATATTCTTTACTAGAAGTTAAAAAGATAATAATGCCAGTATAACCGAATTTTCTTAAAAGTTGCCCCGCTTCAATTCCATTCAACTTCTTCATAATAATATCAATAATAACAATATCGATTCGATTAGGATTGTCTTCTAATTCAAAAGTAAGGCTTTCACCGCTGGTATAGGTTTCCATCATAATCGGAATATGATAGATATCTGCTAATTCATTAATTTTTGTAGAATAGTAATTTAAATAATTAAGATCATCATCACATAAACAAATATTAATCATTGTTAAATTTCCCCCCTATAAAAATTCAATATAATACAAAAAATGTTCAATACGTATCATGAAAAAATAATGACTTATGCAGAGCTTGGAATCATTCTCATAATGACGACAAAATGTTTGTTTTTTCTACTATTCATATCTTACCATAAAAGAATTAGGAGACATAGGAAAAAACTATATAAAATAGAGGGAAGAATTATACTAAAATCTGAACAGTTTAAATTAATCCATTAGTTGATTTAAATGTCGTTTATGCCTTAGAAGATGTTGTTTGTACCCAAGTCGTAACTTTCTACTAGTTTCTTGTTATAATAAACATGTTCTTAGAGGTTTAATCTTTAAGAGAATATTCTCTATAAATTCCCAAAATCATATATTACCCTATTTACTCTAAGCAGATTCTCTTTCCCATATTTACAGAGATTTTTACTGAAGAGTATCGTTTTTAAAAGAAGCTACCTCCCAATAGCTTCTTTTTATATTGTAAATGAAACTATTAAATAATCTTTTTAGGAAAGACCTAAATTTTTCTATACAACTGGGTGGAATTTAGATAATCATGAATTGTAACATTTTATTATTGTTTAAGAATTAAGCGTGTTTAATGGAAAAAACCTCCCTTATCAAAGGATTTAAGATCTTTGGTAAGGGAGGTTTTAATTTATTAGAGATAAAAGAAGTAGTTATTTTGTTCTTTAGTTTGAAGATGACTCTAGCTTCGACTTTAGTAATATAGGCTTCATACCATCAGTTTAATGAATCATTAACTTTTTATTAAAGACTTCTGTGTAAAGTTTAGATAGGGTTTCAAGTTTTCCGATATAAATGCTTGGAATTGGATGTGAAAATTGGATTTGTATGTTATTTTCCTTTACATGAAGTGAGGTGAATTCTTGTTTTAATGCAGTTAGATAGCTTGCAAGTTGAAGGATAAGTGAAAGTTTTTTACAGTGAGCAAGATCTGGCTCATTTAAGACATTGGCATGTTCTAATTTAATATTGAAGCGATCTAACAATTTCACAGTATAAGCACACATTAATTGTTCCTTTGGAGTTAAGCCGTTTACTTGGACATTCATGAGTAAATGGAAGGTATGTTTATTCACATTTTGGTATGAGATGACTTGTCCAATCTGATGAAGTTTACTAATCGTTTTTAGAATATTGACTGAAGAAGGATCATTAATGCCTAATTGATTAGCAAGTGTTAACGTTGATTGTTTTAGTCGGTCGTTATGATGCTCATCAAGTTTAAAATGAGTGAGCAAGTTACAAAGTGAATAATCGAGAACTGAATGAGTTGGAAGATCAAGTTGTTTAAAGATTAAACCTTGACGGATTCCATAGCGGTTAATGACAAGTTCTTTAGAATCAATGTAGCTCATTAAAGCTCGAATTGTCATTAAACAACCTAACACAATATCCGCACGTTCCTTCGTAATTCCTTTTACACCTAAGCGATCTTTTAAAGAGAGAGGCGCTAACATGTCGTAAACAGTTTGAAAGTTCTCACATGTGAGGATGTATTGATGTTGAAGTTTAAAGTTATCGCCAATAAGATTACGATAGATTTTACTAATCATACGAATTGTACCACCAATTCCGACGATTGGTAGATGAATGGCATCTTTTAACCAAGGAATGTCGTTAAACGATGAATTAATAAAATTCTTGAAAGTTTCCGATTTTTCTTGGGTAATTTCGTCTCCTAAATTGAAATTTTTACTTGTGACGATTGCTCCAAGTGGAAGACTGATCGAGTTAATCAATTTTTTATTTTTTACGAGGACGACTTCCATACTTGATCCTCCGATGTCGATTTGTAAATAATCTGATAAATCAATCGTATGAAGTGTTGCTAAGTAACCGTAATAAGCTTCCATTTCCCCAGGAAGAAGCTCGACCTGAATATTTAACTGCTGATTAATTTGATTTAAAATATGTTCTGAGTTTTTTAGACGGCGCGTCGCTTCGGTTGCAATTGCTAAGATGGTTTTCGATTGATGATAATCACTAAGATGTTTAAAGTAGCTTAGAATATCTATTAATTTCTTTGATCCCTCTTCACTTAAGGTTTGATCTGGCGTCATGTATTGACTCATACGGAATGGGACTTTTTCTTCACAAAGAATATCATAATATATCTTGGAATTAAGATTAGTAATTAAGACCTTAATTGAATTTGACCCAATATCGATAATACTTAATTTTTTCAATGAAATCACACCTTTGTTTTCGAGTTATTACTTATTATAACAAAATCTTATTGAAGAAAAACGTGATTTTAGACAAAGATAAAAAGGATGAATTTTTTAACCAAAAATTAATAAAAATATAACAGAAGATTAACAATTACCCCCAAAAAATATGGTAGTTTGAAATAAAATGGGTAAAAAGAATAGGGAGATGTGTGATGGAATCATTAGATCAGCCAAGTTATTTTTTTAATCGTGAATTAAGCTTATTAGAATTTAATCAACGCGTATTAGAGCAAGGGAAGAATAAAGAAAACCCGCTGCTAGAGCGTGCGAAATTTCTATCGATTGTTAGTTCAAATTTAGATGAATTTTTTATGGTGCGTGTTGCTGGTTTATATGATATTTGCCAGGCAAAAGTTCAGACAGAGGATATGTCTGGTCGAAGTCCAATTGAGCGAATGAAGGAAAGTTTGTTTAAGACTAGAACGATTGTTTCCGAGCTTTATCAGACGTATGATGCATTGTTAGATGAACTCAAAGAGTATGGGATTGAGCTAGTAAAATATGAGGAGTTAGATCAAAAAACAAAAGGATACATGGATTATTATTATCAAAATCAAATTTATCCTGTTTTGACACCGATGGTCATTGATCAAGCCCGTCCCTTTCCACTTATTTTAGATAAGACATTAAATATTGGGTTGTTACTGATGGGAAAACAAGATCATGAGCAAGTTTTTGCTACGATTCAAGTTCCCTCTGTTTTACCGCGAATCGTTCCTGTTCCGACGGAAAAAGGATCGGTCCATATGCTACTTGAAGATTTAATTAAACCAAAACTATCCGAGCTTTTTAGTAGCCATGAGGTCTTACATAGTTGCTGTTATCGAATCACGAAGAATGCAGCGATGCACGTTGATGAAGAAGACGCTGAAGATTTATTAGAAACGATTGAACAATCATTAAAACAACGTAAGTGGGGAGAAGTGATTCGTCTAGAAATTGAATCTTCAGCTCCGCGTGAAATTGTACAAATTCTTGAAGAGGAACTCGAAGTAGAAGACGCTTATGTTTTCCGTGTTCATGGACCAGTAGACTTAACCTTTTTATCTAAATTAGGTAATATTGAAGGTTATAATGAGTTGAAGTTTACACGCATTATACCTAATTCAATTTCTGAATTAAAAGAACGTTCCATCTTTGATGTCTTGCGTGAGAAAGATATATTATTACATCATCCGTTCCAATCCTTTGATCCCATTGTTAAAATGGTCCAACAAGCTGCGGATGATCCAAAGGTTTTAGCGATTAAACAAACGCTTTATCGAGTCAGTGGACATTCGCCAATTGTTGAAGCATTAGCACGTGCGGCTGAGAATGGGAAACAGGTAACAGTGCTAGTCGAGTTAAAAGCCCGTTTTGATGAGGAGAATAATATTCACTGGGCTCGTAAGCTTGAAAAATCGGGCTGCCATGTGATTTATGGTGTTATTGGATTAAAAACACATTGTAAAATTCTTTTAATTGTTCGTAAAGAAAAGGATGGCTTAACTCGTTATGTTCATTTTGGAACAGGTAATTACAATGATGTCACTGCTAATTTTTATACCGATATGGGGATTTTAACATCGAATCACCAAATGGGTGAGGATGCATCGATTCTATTTAATATGTTATCAGGTTATGCTTCAGCAGATAAAATGAAGAAAATTACGATTGCTCCCCATAAGCTTCGTTTAAAATTTGAAGCATTGATTGATCGAGAAATTAAGCATGCTAAAGCAGGGAAAAAGGCACATATCATTGCTAAAATGAATGGCTTATATGATAAACAGATGATTATGAAATTGTATGAAGCTTCCTTGGCTGGCGTTAAGATTGAATTGATCGTTCGAGGCGTTTGTTGTTTGCGTCCACAAATGAAAGACATTAGTGAAAACATCACCGTACGTAGTATTGTTGGACGGTTCTTAGAGCATAGCCGTATTTATTATTTCTATAATGATGGTGAAGAAGAAATTTATATTTCAAGTGCTGACTGGATGTATCGTAATTTAAGTAAACGCGTGGAGACAATGGGAATTGTTGAGGATGAAGGTATTAAAGAAAAAATAAAACAAATCTTAGACATTTATTTAAGTGATAATACAAATGCCTATGAGTTACAGGCAGATGGAGGTTATGTTCCAGTTGAGATTAAGAAAAGAATTGTTAATTCTCAAATGGAGATGCTCCATGTAATGAAAGATGAAGCACCAAAGATTAAAATCTGCGACGTATTAATGCCAATTTTAAAATAACTGAGCAGTCTAAAAGCTAGTTTTAGCTTTGATAATTTAAGTGAAAAGCACCGATTAGATATTAATTTAATCGGTGCTTTTTTTCGTTCTGATTACCTATCTGTAGGAATAAAGTGATAGTAGAGTTAGACGAAATGAGGTGTTTAAGATTGGATTGGTTACATGTTAAAGATTTAGACGAATTAAAAAAATTAGGAAATTTTAAGGAAGTTAGAGCAGAAATCAAAAAGTTTGGTGGCAAAACAATTCATGTTTCTGGTCGGAGTTGGAAGGAGCTATTGGTATCGATTGAAGACTTTCAAAAAGCGATTCAACAATTAAATTTAAGCGAATGTAAAAACCTCGTAGATGAGGCAATGGTTAGTCCATCGAGTGAAAATACCAACCAAACGGTTAGCGAAAGCGGTTATTTTACAACAAAAGCAAGCGAATACATTTTTTACTTAACCGAATTGGATGGCGAAGCGCGAATGAATAAATTAGGAATTACGGCCACACATTTTAGTAGTAAACGAAAGGCTAAAACTTGGCGTGATCATATTTCTAAGGTCATTCATCCTGATGTTTGCAAACATGTTCATGCGAGTGATGCAATGGCTCAACTTAATGATTTGTACAATCAAATGGTTGGGAGGGAATAGCCATTGGGAAGAATGATTTAATTCTTTATCATCCAGGCAAAGATTTGAATTATCCCATTCCAGACATGGATGAAAGAATCTATAAAGGAGTTAAAACACAGTTGAAAAATGCATGGCGTGATGGTGTTTTAGTTGATGAAAAAGGATGGATATGGGTTAAAAAAGAGAAACTTCATACGATTTTACGAACTAGTGTGGATAATGCGAGATATATCGCAATGAAACTACCGAGTGAAGATAAGCAGTACTTTAATGGGGAGCCATATATTAGAGGTTTTCAAGTCGTTGCGCAGTTAGCTAAAGAGATTGAAGAAAATGGAGTAGGAAAAAGAGGATTAGCTCTTATTGCATCAAAAGAATTTTATGAGAGTATTTATATGTGTGATACGGTTGTTCGTCTGAGGTTAGAATACGATAAAGATAAAGCGGTAGCGCGTCGGACATTAAAGAAAAAACGTAAGAAAACTTATAATGTTAAATATGATGAATTAACAGGTGATCCATTAAAGCTGAATTGTGAATTCTCACATATACGTAGTTATGCAATTTATAAACAATATGCTGATGATATAGACAATGGTTTAATGGTTAATAAAATGACACATCGTTTAATTACCGAACGAGGAGTTAATGATGAAAACCAATTACTCGCCCTTTGTCAGGAACAAGGATGGAAAACGGATTGGTATGAAGTGTATATAAATAAGTTTCGTTTTTAAGGGGGCTATCTCAAGTTTGAGACAGCCCTTTTATGCGGGGATTTTTTGTTACCACCTGATAGGAAGTGAATATAGTATTAGTATCAAGGTAGATATTCAAAGAGAGTTGTAAAGATAATTTCCTGACTCATACTGAAGAGTCTTTCATATATTAGAATAGCCGTAAAATTCATAATATAGAGGAGAGATAAATTTTATGGACCCGGAACCGATGAGCTTAGTGTCACAATTTATTTTGATTTTAGTATTAACGTTATTGAATGCATTTTTTGCGTCAGCGGAGATGGCGATTGTATCGGTCAATCGAAATCGAATAAAAATGTTAGCAGATGACGGAAATAAGAAAGCATCCTTACTCGTTGATTTATTAGAAGAACCAAATAAGTTTTTATCAACCATTCAAGTGGGGATTACATTAGCAGGATTTTTTTCAAGTGCTTCAGCAGCTACAGGAATCTCAGAAGTTATTGGTGCTTCCTTATCACAGCTCGGTATACCTTATGCACAATCTATCTCGCTAGTAGTCATTACCATAATCTTATCTTATTTTACACTCGTCTTTGGTGAGCTTGTACCTAAGCGTATTGCTTTACAAAAATCAGAACAGATGGCGATGTTGTCGGTGAGACCGATTGTCTTTGTTTCTAAATTTGCGAAACCTTTCGTTAAACTCTTATCTTTATCGACTAACTTATTACTTCGAGTCATTGGAATGAGCGACACGGATTTAGAAGAAAAAGTATCTCGCGAGGAAATAAAATCACTGGTTGATGCAGGAGAAGAATATGGTGTCATTAATCAAATTGAAAAAGAAATGATTAATAGTATCTTTGATTTTGATGATAAACTTGCTAAAGAGGTTATGACTCCTCGGACTGAAGTTTATATGATTAATAGTAAGCTACCATTATCAATTGAAGAATTATTAGAAGAAAATTATTCACGTATTCCAGTTTATGAAGGCGATATGGACAACATTATTGGAATTTTATATCTTAAAGATTTTTTGCATGAAGCTTATCAAGTTGGATTTGAAAATGTGGATATAAAAAAATTACTTCATCGGCCTTATTTCGTACCTGAGTGTAAAAACATTGATCAACTATTTAAGGAGTTACAAAAATCTAAAAACCATCTTGCTGTATTGATTGATGAGTATGGAGGGTTCTCAGGAATTGTAACGATTGAAGATTTAATTGAAGAAGTGATGGGTGACATTAATGATGAATACGATGACGATGATCCTGTTATTCGAAAAATTGATAATGATACATATATTGTTAACGGATTGATTAGCATAAAAGAACTTAATGATAAATTGCAATTAAATCTTGATGAAGAGACAGAAGACTATGATACATTAGGTGGATTTTTAATTAACCAAATTGACTATATTCCAAGTGAAACAGAAGAGTGCATGGTCGAATATGAAAACCTTGTATTTAAAATCGAATGTGTGAAAGATAAACGAATCGAAATGGTTAAGATTCATATTCAATAAATGATTTTATGAGCGACCACCTCGAAATGAAAAAGAGATGATTTCTGTATTGTGCAGGAGTCATCTCTTTTTAACTAATATTTCTAATTATTGTAAGATAAAATTAAATACAGAGGTAGTGAAAGGACCATTCAATAAACTATTTTGTTGAATATGATAAAACAGGAACTAAGATATATAAGATTATAAGATATGTAACCGTCCCAGTGCATTATCCAAGTAATTGATTTAGTTCAAGAACTTCTAAATAACAATACAATATAAGACTCTTTAGAGGGAGGTTAATAAAAATGAGTTATATTTTTAAAGAAAACTTAGTTTCAAGTAGTAAATATTCAATCAAGTGTCCCTATCCCATGAAACCTAGATATGTTGTCTGTCATAATACTGCAAATGATGCATCAGCAACTAATGAAATCAGCTATATGATTGGTAATAATAATTCAGTTTCTTATCATCTTGCCGTAGATGATACGTATGTTATTCAAGGAATACCATTTAACCGTAATGCTTGGCATGCCGGTGATGGTAGTAGTGGACTTGGTAATCGTTATGGAATTGCCGTTGAAATTTGTTATTCAAAATCAGGGGGGTCTAAATATACCGCTGCAGAAGAAAATGCAGTTTATGTGATGGCACGACTACTATATCAATATGATTTAGGAATTGATGCTTTAAAACAACATGCTGATTTTTCAGCTAAAAATTGTCCACACCGAATTCGAGATGAGGGTCGTTGGAACAGTGTTAAAACAAGAGTAGAAACTGTTTTGCAAGCGATTAAAGAGGGAAGATGTGACCCTAAATTATCTAGTGGAACAACGGTTATCTCACCTCCGTATTCACCTGATGATGAGTCTCCAAGTTTACCAGGATTAAAATTTACAGTAAAAGTGATTTGTAATGAATTAAATATTCGTAAAGAAGCCTCATTCACAAGTCAAGTTGTAGGAACTGTTAAAAAAGGTGATGTTTATACCATTGTAGAAGTATCCAACGGATTAGGACGCTTGAAATCTGGAGCGGGTTGGATTTCAATGGGAACAGACTATGTTGAAAAAGTTAAAATTGACTCCCCAACAGACTCAACCGATAGTTCTTCAAGTTTTACTGTAAAAGTGATTTGTAATGAATTAAATATTCGTAAAGAAGCCTCATTCACAAGTCAAGTTGTAGGAACTGTTAAAAAAGGTGAAGTTTATACCATTGTAGAAGTATCCAATGGATTAGGACGCTTGAAATCTGGAGCGGGTTGGATTTCAATGGGGACAGATTATGTTGAAAAAGTTACAACCACTTCATCTTCCAGTTCATCTGGCTATCAAGTTAAAATTGTGAATTGTTCCGTATTAAATGTTCGATCGGGTGCAGGTACTAGTTACCCTGTCGTTACTACTGTTAAAGCTAACGAAGTTTATACAATTGTTGATGAAAGTAATGGCTTCGGAAAGCTAAAAAGTGGGGCTGGTTGGATCAGTTTATCCTATACAAAAAAAATATAAGTTCAGGAAAGGATTTAACAATCAATCTTTATGAATAACTAATATTTTCGGGGGGAGGTTAACTAATGATGGAACTGCTAGCAGTTGTCGTAGTCGCAATTCTGATAGAATCAGCCGTTGAAACATTCAATACATTATTCAAAAATAATGGGAAATTAAGCTATAAAAAAATCGGAGCAATTATATTAAGTATCGCAGTTTGTGTTTGTGCTAAGTTAGATTTATTTAGTATATTAGGAATAACTATGGTTGTTCCATATGTTGGGGAGATAGTTACTGGGCTAGTTGTGAGTCGTGGTAGTGGCGTCGTCAATTCCCTAATTGAAAAACTTATGCAATTAAGATCTTCAAAATCTACACAAGTATAGCGAAGAAAATAATTAATTTGAAATAAGATGAACAATATAAAGGACCATAGAAAAAGCTAAATTCGCCTTCTTTTATGATCCTTTTATTCTTCTTTAGTTAATTCATGAACTGGAACGGGATTTCCTATTACACTAGTATCATTGATTGCGATATCTAATTTTTCATAACATTCGATTGTTTGCTCGCCCATTTGTTTTGCATTTTCTTCAATGGAGGTATCTAAGTTTAGAAAGAGTGCCTCTCCAACTTTATCCTGAATATAAACTAGTGTTTTTGCGCCATTTACTTAATCATTATCAACAACGACGATTTTAGCGCCTTTTAATGGTCCTCTCATAGCAGTCACTCGTCCAATTTCCCATAATAATCATTAATTTATCTTTAAATCAATTTTTATAATAAGTTCCCATATAGATCCCTTTTCGATTTATCGTTCTTGATTAAAGGTATGATATTGTATGAACGTAATAGAATTTATTATCGCTGTAAATGATAAAAAATAGAATTTTATAAATCGACAAAGTAAAACGCATACAAAGCTGAATGGTAAGAATAAATTTAATGTTGTTTTATTCTTGATTTTTTTTAATTAGTTTGCTATTATAGTCCGAACACCATTTGTTAACACTAAATCTTAGTGTCAGTATGTTGTTCAAAATTTAATTTCAGCAGGAGGGGTAACATGTCTAAGATTGCAGCCTTTTTTGATATTGATGGTACGATTTATCGTGAAGGACTTATTACGGAAGTATTCAAGAAAATTATTAAATATGAATTAATCGAAGAGGATGTTTGGCATAACGAAGTGAAACCTGTTTATTTAAAATGGGATCGTCGTGAAGGTGACTATGATGAGTATCTATTGAAGATGGTGGATGCTTATAAACAAGCTATTCTTGGTGTAAGTAAAGAACACATTGATCATGTGGCACAAAAAGTTATCAATCAAAAAGGTGATCGTATTTATACTTTTACACGTGAAAGAATGAAATGGCATAAAGAACAAGGACATATTGTTATTGCAATATCAGGATCTCCAATTGAACTTGTAAGTAAAATGGCTATGAAGTATAAAATGGATGATTTTAGAGGAACAATTTATGAAACAGATGATTCAGGGCGTTATAACGGAAATGTTATTCCGATGTGGGATGCTGTTAGTAAACAAAAAGCACTTCGTGAGTTAGTTGAAAAGTATGATATTGATTTAAGTCAAAGCTACGCCTATGGAGATACGACAGGGGATTTAACAATGTTCCATCATGTTGGAACACCATATGCGATTAATCCAACAAAAGAATTAATGATGAAGCTAATGGAAGATCCTGAATTAAAGGAAAAAATTAATGTGATTGTTGAGCGTAAGGATGTTAAATATAAATTAGATTTAGATCATATCGAATTAATTTAATGAGCGATGAATAGGGGAATGACGATGATTAAACATGTGATTTGGGATTTTGATGGTACATTATTTGATTCTTATCCGGGAATGGTCAACGCCTTTTTAAGAGCATTAAAAAAGTATGGAATTGAAGCTAAGTATGATGAGGTTTTAAAGCTATTTTTGAATTCTGAAAAAACAGCCGTTCAATATTATCAAAAACGGTTTTTATTAGGTGAAGAATTAATTGAGGTATATCAAGATGAAAAAAGTCACATTGATTTATCAAGCATGTTACCATTTCCATATGCTAAAGAGGTTTGTCAAAGAATTAAAGAGGCGAGAAGATATAATTACATTTTAACGCATCGGGGGAGTACTACTTATGATATTTTAAGGAAGAATGGAATGGTCGAGTTATTCACAGAAATCGTGACAAAAGACAATCAATTTGCGCGAAAACCAGATCCTGAAGCGATATATTACTTACTAGACAAGTATCAGATTGATCTAAAGGAAGCGATGATTGTTGGAGATAGAGAAATTGAAATTCTTCTAGGACAAAAGGCCAAGGTTAAAACTTGTTTTTATGAAAGTGGAAATAGGGAACCTGAATTACAAGCAGATTATCGTGTGAAATCTCTTGAAGAAGTACTAGACATTATGAATATTAAAAACTAAACAAAAGCTAGTTACTTATCAGGGGAACTAGCTTTTGTTCTTAATGACTAAAGAATGGATGTTATGATAAAATAGAAAGAATGATAAATTGAAATGGATGGAGATTTATGGCGAGTATTAAAGATGTTGCGAGACGGGCTGGAGTGGCTCCAAGTACGGTCTCACTCGTATTGAATAATACAGGATATGTATCTGAAAAAACACGAGAAAAAGTAGAAAAAGCAATGAAAGAGTTAGATTATATGCCCAATGAATTGGCACGTAATTTATATAGAAATAAAACGAATATTATAGGAATCATTATTCCACATATTGATCATCCTTTTTTTAGTACATTTGTAAAATATACCGAAAAGTTTTTATATGAGTTAGGATATAAAACAATGATCTGTGGAACGGTAAATCGTGATCATGTAGAGAAAGAATTTTTAGAGTTATTACGCAGACAGGTAATGGATGGGATTATTATGGGGGCTCACACTTTAGATGTTGAAGAGTATCAAAAAATTAATCGACCTTTAGTAGCGATTGACCGTTATATTGATGCTAATATTCCGATTATTTCTTCTGATCACCATAAAGGTGGGGTGTTAGCTGCGAATAAACTCATCAGTAATGGTTGTAAAAAAGTGGTTCAAATTAAAGGGGCAACCATTGTTAATACACCAGCCCACGAATATCATCAATCATTTAGAGATATTTTAGAGAAAGCTTCCATTGAAGTTCATGATATTGAAATGGGAATTAATTGTTTTGAACCTGATGATTTTAAGAAGGTAGCAGATGAATTATTTAGTCAATATCCTGATGTTGATGCTATTTTAGGTGCTGATTTAGCTATTTTAGCTTGTTTGCAAAAAGCAAGGCAATTAGGTTATGAGGTGCCAGGAAATCTAAAATTGATTGCTTATGATGGAACTTATATGACGACAATGAATGAGACGATTATGACGTCTGTTGTTCAGCCAATTGAACAATTAGCACAAGAGGCAGCTAATGCGATTGTTAGTTTAATAGATGGAAAAGTGATTGAAAAACAACATCTTATATTAGATGTGGAGCTGCGAGAAGGACAGACAACCATTTAAAAGAATCGAAGGGGAACTGATATCAAAAATATGAGTTCCCTTTTCAGAGCAAAAAAAAATGTTTACAAATTTTGGTGGGTAACGCTTGCAAAAAATGTAAGCGTATAGTATGATAGTAGTATCGAACGGGTTTGATAATTTTTTCAACAGTATCGAACGGGTTTGATAATTTTTTCAACAGTATCGAACGGGTTCGATAGAAGGGGGAGCTATGAAATTTAATTCAGGGCAATATAATTGCTTAGAGATATTTGTAAAAAGTATTCAGGAAGAACAGGGCGAAGTAAGTTTAACTAATCTTAGTACTTCTGAATCATCAACAATTAAATCAGGAATCTTTAATTATAAGTTGGTAAAGTTTAATCTTGAAAAAGAGACAGAATATCAACTGAGCCTTTTAAATGCAAAAAGTTCAATTGCTTATCTAAGTGGACACGAAAATATTTTGGATACGGGTGTTAAATTTATTGAAGTAAAAAATAACGAGATGTTAGAAATTAAAGATGAACTAGCGAGTTGGTACGATACACCTTATCGTGAGCAATATCATTTTGGACCGTATAAAAACTGGATTAATGATCCGAATGGACTTTGTTTTTATAAAGGATACTATCATTTGTTTTATCAAGCTAATCCTCATTCTCAAGAATGGAGCCATATGCATTGGGGACATGCAGTTAGTAAAGATTTAATTCACTGGACTCATTTACCTTATGTTTTATTTCCACAAGATGAAATCTTAGAATCGAATGAATTAAAAGGGGGAGCATTCTCGGGAAGTGCTGTGGCGTTAGATAATCGAATTCAATTTTATTTAACACGACATATAGGTCCTTTAGAAGACTGTGACGAAACCAATCAATATCAAACTATGGTATCATCAGTAGATGGGGTCACATTTGAAGAAGAAAAAATTATTATTGAAAAACCAGGGAGTCCTTTTTCATTTAATTTCCGAGATCCAAAAGTCTTTTATCATGATGAGAAATGGAAAATGGTCCTTGGAACTCAGATTAATGATATCCCAGCGATTGTCATGTATGAATCAGATGATATGGAGAATTTCATTTATACCGGTGAGGTGCTGACAGAATCTAAAGAGGGTGTTTATACCATTGAATGTCCTGATTTATTTGAATTAAATCATCAATTTGTCGCCGTTGCCGCCTACATGTTCTATACAGACGAGTATCAACGTATTCAACCGACGATGTATTACATAGGAGATTTAAAGGGACATCGATTAGACGTCCATAATAAAGGACTGTTTGATTTTGGAAGTAACTTCTACGCAGTTCAAACATTTGAGCATGAAAATCGACGAATTGCAATTGGTTGGGTATCAGACTTTTATCATGAGCATGTTATCGAAGAGAATGGTGCTTATGGAAGTATGGCTTTGCCAAGAGAACTTCAGGTTATTAATCAACATCTGTATATGAAACCAGTTAAAGAAGTTTATGACTTAAAAGACAAGCTTCTTTATAAGGGATCAAAAGAAAATGTGTTATTAAATTCGATTGAAGGCAATACTTATTATGCAAAAATTAAAATTAACGGAGATAGTGATTTTTATTTTATACTTGGTAGAAGTCAGCAAGGATCAATCCGATTACAACGCAAGAATCAAATTACGTCTATTGAAACAGAAGGGGTGAAATCCAGTCATGCAAGCTTTGTTACTGATGTTTTAGACGTGAAAAGCTTAGAGGTTTTTGTGGATCGTCGTGTGGTTGAGGTCTTTATTAATGAGGGAGAGGCTGCAGGAACGAAGTTATTTTATACAGAAAGAAAAGATGGAATTTTTGAAGCAGTATTTGCTGATGTGGATGCAGTTGAAGAAATCAGCGTTTATACAATGAAATCAATTTGGTAGAGGGGGATTAAAAGATGAGTGTTAGTGTAAAAATGGTTGGAGGTAATGTAAAACAAGCAGGTTTAAGTTTAACCTCAAAACTAGCATATGGGTGTGGAGATGCCGGATGTAATGTGGTTTGGGGGGCAATGAGTGCATGGTTAATGTATTATTATACAAATGTTGCGCATGTCAGTGCTTTATCAATTGGGACTATTATGTTAATTTCACGATTTATTGATGGAATTACAGATATTATTATGGGATTAATTGTGGATAATACGAAATCAAAACATGGGAAAGCACGGCCTTGGTTATTAAGAATGGCCATTCCATTTGCCATTGCAACAGTTGCGATGTTCTCAGTTCCAGATTTCGATACGAAGACAAAGCTTGTGTATATCTTTGTAACCTATAATTTAGTCAATACGTTCTATACAGGGATTAACGTTCCTTACGGAGCTTTAAGTTCATTGATGACACAAGATCAATATGAACGTTCATTATTAAATATCTTCCGTGTTGTATTTGCCCAAATTGCTAACTTTATCGTGGCTGCAACAACAATGCCATTAATTCAGGCATTAGGTGGAACAAGTAGAGCTTGGTCAATGACGTATGCTATTTTTACAGGGGTTGCCGTTATTTTATTTATCATCAATTTCTTAGGAACTAAGGAAGTTGTTGGAGAAGAGGCCTCTAAACGTGAAACAGTTCCAGTTAAAATCGGATTAAAAGCATTAATTCGAAATAAATACTGGATTATTGTAACAACGCTTGGAGCTTTTACAAGTATCTTTTCTGCTTTAATGATCAGTGTAAACACTTATTACAGCCAATATATTTTAAATAATGTAAACTTAGCTTCTATTTTAAATTCAGCCTATATGATTCCAATGGTCATTACACTATTATGTATTGCCCCAATTGTTAAACGCATTGGAAAACGATACACAAATGTACTTGGTTGGAGTATTATTTTAGTTAGTTATTTAGTCTTACTAATTAATCCAACTCATACAATGATGGTTATTGGAACATCTTTATTACGTGGAGCAGGATTTGCTTGTGTGATGGGAGTACAATTTGCCTTTATTGCAGATACTGTTGAATATGGACAATGGAAGTCAAATGTGAGAACAGAAGGGTTAATTTTTAGTGCGCAAAGTTTCGGAGGGAAATTTGGTGCTGGAATCGGAAGTGCATTAGTTGGGGGAGTTTTAGCAATGGGTGCATATGATGGTTCGTTATCAGTTCAACCAGATACAGCCATCACAGCGATTAAAGTTTTATATTTGGGGCTTCCAATTGTCGTTATATTTATTCAATTACTACTTATGATTCCTTATCGATTAGATAAAGAATATCCACAAATTATTGCTGATTTAAAACAACGAGCAGAGGTAAATTAACTAGTTACAAGAATAGAGATTAATAATTATACTGTAAGCGGGTAATATAAACCTGTCTATTTTGACTTCCAACTTTAAGCTAAAATGAAGCTATCAAAGAAAAGGAGGTGAATTTTTTTTATGAAAGAAAATCCAATCATTGTTCCTGTTCAGTTAAATCAACCTTCATCTAATCAGCGCTATACCGATACCCCTTCATGTTACTTCAAAATAAACGGTGCTGAAGCGACGTTTTATAACGGAGTTGATAAACATATCTTACATGCCGTTTTAGCGGAGATGTCTAAACATGCTCGTTAATTTCTCGAATGTTCAAAACATATTCATTCCCTACCAGTGGAGGACACATTTACTTCGTAAATGGTAGGTGACCCATCGTTTGTGGTCAAACAGATATGCGCTGTGGCATTGATGGCTTGGTAGGTATCATTACAGACAAGTATAATCTTGATTTATTTAACGATGCCCTTTTCCTATTTTGCGGTCGAAAAAAAGACCGATTCAAAGCCCTAAAATGTACCCTAGAGAGTAGACAAATAAAAAAAGTCTACCCTCTAGGGTCTTTTTGGTATAATATAAACTATTAGATTTTGGGAGGATTTCAGATGAGCAAGAAGTTATTTACACCGCAAGAGATTGAACAACTCAAACAAAACGAATATGTTAAGTCAGTGTCTGAAAAAGGGATTACTTATACGAAAGAATTTAAGGAAAACTTTATTACGATGAGTGAGAAAGGAAAGTTTCCACGAGAGATATTCGAATACTATGGATTTAATGTTGAGATGCTTGGTATGCAGGGTGTAAATTCTGCAGCTAAACGTTGGAAACAAGCCTTTAAAACTCAGGGGCCATTAGGATTGGATGATAGTCGTACCACGAATTCTGGAAGACCTCTAAAGCGAGAGTTAACGATAGAAGAACAGTTGTTACGTACGCAAGCTGAATTAGAAGTTTTAAAGATTGAGAACGAATTATTAAAAAAGTTGAGACTCATGAGAAAAATGCTGGAATAGTCTCTAAAGAAGTAAGGTTTCAAATGATTCATCAAGTGGTGAGTCAGAAATCAACTAAATTTAACTCTTTAATTTCTCATTTATGCGATAGTCTTGGTGTTTCAAGATCAGGTTATTATCGTTATTTTTCGTCATGCGCTGAAGAAGCACGTTTAAAGCGACTAAAAGAGGAACAACAACGTTTAGAATTTATTCAACAGGCTATTCATTTCAAGGGACGAAAGAACAAGGGAATTCGCCAAGTAGCGATGACTCTTAAAGGAGAATTCAACATCTCCTTTAACCTAAAATCTATTCATCGAATCATGAAAAAATATGGATTATTGAGTAAAGTTCGTCGCAGGAATCCCTATCGTAAACTCGCTAAAGCTACGCAAGCACATCGCATCTGTCCAAATCTTGTTAACCGTAACTTTAGGCAATCACAACCCTACAAAGTTCTATTAACCGATATCACTTATTTAAAATATGGGAAGGGTCAGACTGCTTATCTCTCTACCATTTTAGATAGTGCAACGAATGAAGTTTTAGCCTTTCAATTAAGTGATAATTTAAAGATAGATTTTGTTCTCCAAACACTGAACCAACTTCAAGAAAATCCGACTGTCCAATTAACGAAAGAAACGATCATTCACTCTGATCAGGGAGTGCACTATACTAGTCCGCAATTTTCGAATCAATTAAAGGAATTAGGAATTCAACAATCGATGTCTAGAAAGGATAATTGTTGGGATAACGCTCCACAAGAATCATTTTTTGGGCATTTAAAAGATGAAGCAGCTATTACGAATCAAATGACATTTGATGATTTATTCATCGAAATTGAAGATTATATGGATTACCATAACAACTTTAGATATCAATGGAATTTAAATAAGCTGACTCCTGCAGGGTACAGAAATCAGCTTCAAGTTGCTTAGGTTTTTTTTTCTTTGTCCTTGATAAAGGGTACAGATTAAACAATCATTGGGTTTTCTTTCATAAAAAAATTGACCTCCTTTTCTTTGATAGCTTCATTTTAGCCCAAAGTTGGAGGTCAAAATAGACAGGTTTATATTACCCGCTTACCCTAAAAATACGTTAGTAACAATAGTATTAGATTCATTTAATTTATTAGCTAAATTTTCACAAGTTGTACGTAGAAAAATAGGATCTTGAAGAAGCATCGTTCGATATTTTTCAAGAGAAATACCGATGCACTTTCCATCAGAGATTGCTTCAACATTAGCAATAGCTTCTTTTCCCCATAGCGAAACAGAATCTCCCAGTGTTTCATATCCATCACAAAAAGAGAGGAGCGTAATATTACCAGAAGGTGTGTAGGAGTATACTCTTGCTTTACCTTCAATAATAAAGTATAAGTAATCAGAATAAAATCCTTGTCGAATTATAAAATCTCCTTTTTCAAATGAAAAGAGTTCAAAGTATGGCAATAGCTCACTTGAAAATCGTTGACTAATGTTGCTGTCATTGATTGAGGTTATTAGCAAATCCAAATTATTTATCTTCTTCATATTAGAAATCCCCACATTATCACTGTCATTATATTTTTAAATAGAACTGAACATGTTTTATTTCAATCTATATATAAACAGAAAAGTATTTTACAATTTTATAACAGGCCTGGGTGTAAAGCCGCTTTAATACTAAGACAGACTATAGTCCAGGGGTCACCTACCATTTTCGAAGAAAATGTATCTACCACTAGTAGGGCTTAAAAGTTTTCCGCTATGAAAAACTTATCTGGACTTATATATATAAATAGCGAAATCTATTTCACATTTTAAGAAACAGGCTGATTTGATTAGTCTTTTTGGTAGAAAGGCTAATTATAGTAGCGCTAAAAGTTTTTCCGCTATGAAAAACTTATCGCTACTTATATATATGCTTTTAGGCCTTTAATATTAAGACATCTTAACCTATTTATAAGATAAGTTTATAATTCATAGCACTATTTGACAACACTTAAATGATATTTTGTAGGAATAAGAAGAATTATCTCTACATAGAGAAGGAGATAATAATTAATTGTGAATAATAATGACTTCAAATGGTTCAAGTGAAAATTCCTGGTGAATGTCTTTTTCACCATCAATAACGTGGTAAGTGGTTGGAAAAGGTGAAACAGTTACTGTATGACGGGTAAAGTTTTGGATAAATAAATAGCCGTTACGATCAGTAACGATGACTCCTTCTGGAAGAGTGAGATCAAGTGGACGATGAATATTTGTTTCTTTTAAAAGCTGTGCATAAAATTCATCATAGAAGTTATCTTCAAATTTAGTAGCAATATAGTAAGCTTGGCCTTGTCCAAATGAATTAACGGTTAAGGCAGGTTGATTCGCGTAGAAATCTTCGTTATAAGTCATGAGTGTTTTTGCTGTACTTGGAATGATTAAATCACATAATTCTGAGCATGTATAAGCTTCTTCTTTTGTTAACCATGATGAGGTTGTAGCTGAAGCGCTATTTGTTTCACCATCAAATAATCCATCAATTTCTTCACTGCGAATTCCTAGAACGTCCATTAAACCGTGAGGCGTTCCTTCTAAGTAACAAAGATCGGTTTCATTTACGATTCCTGACCAATAGGTCGTGATTAATGTTCCACCTGCTTCAACGAATGCCTTTATTTTTTGTTCAAATCCGTTGCGAAGTAAATACATCATTGGAGCAACTAATACTTTGTATTTTGAAATATCGCAGCTCATATCAACAAAATCAGTTGGAATCCCCATTTTCCAAAAGGCTTTGTAATGCTGTTGAACGGTTTCCTTATAATGCATCCCAATGTTACGAGGTCCTTGCATGTCATCAATGGCCCAACGATTTTCCCAATCAAATAGGATAGCGACTTGTGCTTGATTACATGTTTTTGTTAATGGTGTTAATCCTTCTAAGCGTTGACCCAGTTCAGACACTTCACGGAAAACGCGTGTATCGGATTTTCCATAATGATCAATAACAGCACCATGGAATTTTTCAGAAGCTCCACGACTTTTACGCCATTGGAAGTATTGAACTGAATTTGATCCATGAGCGACAGCCTGCATTGAAGAAAGCATATGCATCCCTGGTTTTTTGAGTTTAGCAACGTTTTGCCAGTTTGTCATACTTGGTGTGCTTTCCATTAATAAGAAGGGTTCATTTTTAATAGAACGCATGATATCATGCATCATCGCTGTATCACAACTAATTTCTAAATCAGTAGTTCCAGCTTTATGCCAAACTGGGTAAGAGTCCCAAGAAACAATATCGATTAAATCTTTGGTGTCAAAGTAGTTGATCCCATAGAAGTAGTACATCATGTTAATGGTGACTGGTAGTTCTGGGTTATATGATTTAACACTATCTTTTTCCCATTTCACGAAATCAAGTGTTTGGTGGCTAACAAATCGGTACCAATCTAAGTTTAATCCATGTAACATCATTTCTCCGTGCGGAGCGGGACTTTCGATTTGATCCCAAGAAGTATAACGGTGACTCCAAAAAGTTGTCCACCATGCATCATTGAGAGCATCAAGTGTTTGATATTTTTCTTTTAACCAATTGCGGAAAGCTTCCTGACAAAGTGGACAGTGGCACTCGCCTCCATATTCATTGGAAAGATGCCAAAGAAGTACCCCTGGATGATTCGCAAAACGTTTAGCTAATTCACCATTAATCTGAGCCACTTTTTCACGATAAGCAGGTGACGTGTAGCAGTGATTATGACGAAGTCCGAATAAGTTACGGACACGATTTTTTTCCACACGTAACACTTCAGGATACTTTTTGGCTAACCAGTGTGGACGAGCCCCACTTGGTGTTGAAAGAAATGTATAAATTCCATTATTGTATAAATTATTAATCACTGATTCTAGCCATTCAAATTGATAATTGCCTTCTTCTGGTTCTAGCATCGACCAAGAGAACATCCCCATACTCACCACATTACAGTGAGCCTCTTTCATTAATTCAATATCTCGGGCTAAAATATCTGGACGATCTAGCCATTGTTCAGGATTGTAATCGGCTCCATGTAATAAATCAGCAATGCGTAATTTGTTTGCCTCCATTTTTTAAATCCCCCTCGTATATAAAAAATACACTTTCATCTTAACAGATGAAAGCGATTAAATAAAGTAATTATTAGTAAAAATTTCTAATTATTTTACTGATTCAATCATATCTTGTATAAAGTGTTTTTGTATTAAGAAGGAAATTAAGATAGTGGATATAGTTATTTCTATCATGGAAACTTTTAAATCTTTAAAAACTGTAAGTGATATATCTCCTTCGAAAACTCCAGGTCAGTTGTCCCTAGTCATGAAGAGCAGTCAGAGATGGCCTATTGAAGGTGAGAATCTAAAGAGACATTTAGGAGAATTAATGACTTACATTATGTAATAACTAAGCTTTACGATGATAAAGTTATGAAAAGCGGGAGAATGCTGATGACCTTAGTCAGGTGAAGTTCAACTTTAAAACATAGTTTATAGGAATTTATCCATTAATATTTTGTATTTCTTTTTCAATTATTTGGTATACTTGAAACAGTAGAAAATATAAGAAGGGGAGTAATAGTATGCAGGATTTAAAGCAAGTCTTATATTCCGAGATTGAAGACTTTCGCCAAGTGGGTCATCAGTTTTTAAATGGTGAAATTAATATGATGAAATTTAAACATGTTTCTGGTGGATTAGGAGTGTATGCGCATCGTGATAAAAAAGAATTAATGATTCGTTTACGTATTCCATCAGGTGTTTTAACATTAGAAAATATGAAACTTGTAGGTGATTTAGCGAAAAAATATGGTCTTGAACGGATTCATTTAACAACACGTCAGGCTATTCAATTACATGGATTATCAATCGATGAGGTCTGTGATTTAATGAAAGAGGCTTTAGATCATGATTTGTATACACGTGGAGCAGGTGGAAATTTTCCACGAAATGTTGCAATTTCACCTTTATCAGGAGTTGATCCTAATGAAGCATTTGATGTGACACCTTATGCTTTAGCAACAGGGGATTATTTCTTAAAAGATATTTATAAGTACAAGTTACCACGAAAATTAAAAGTTTCTTTTTCATGTAGTAATGCTGATGAAGCACATTGTACCGTACAGGATCTAGGATTCTTAGCAGTAACAAAAAACGGTGAAGAATATTTCCAAGTTTATTTAGGGGGAGGGCTTGGTCAAAATCCGCGTCTTGCCATTAAATATGAACCATTAATTAAACCAAATGAAGTATTATACTATGTGGAAGCAATGGTTCAACTGTTTATGGCAGAAGGAGATTATGAAAATCGTAATAAAGCACGTGTTCGTTATATTGTTGAACGATTAGGAGAAGAAGCCACGTTAGAAGCTTATCAAAAACATGTCGATGAGGTTAAATCTAAAGGTGGTTTAGATTTAATCGATCTCCCAAAAACGATAATTAATAAGACAGCACAACCTCAACCGCTAGAAGATAAACGTATATTTGTTCAAAAGCAATCGGGGTTATACAGTGTTTATTTACATCCAGTTGGAGGTCAGCTGGAACTTAATGATTTTATAAAATTAATTGAATTCGTTGAATCAGTAGAAGGGGTAGACGTCCGCTTAGCGATGGAAGAAGGAATATATTTTAGAAACTTAAGTGCTGAAGAAGCTAAACAGTTATTACAGATAACCGATTCAATGAGTGGAAAAACAAAGCTTGAACAAAGTGTTTCTTGTATTGGGGCCCCAACTTGTCAAATTGGTTTATGTAATAGTCAAGGAACATTACGTCAAATTTTACAACACTTTAAATTTAAGAATTATAATCAGGATGTATTACCGCGAGTTTATCTTTCTGGATGTCAAAATTCATGTGGAGTGCATCAAATTGGCGCCCTTGGATTTACAGGTAAAAAGAAAAAAGTTGATGGAGCTGTAGCGGAGTGTTTCACATTTAGTGTGGGTGGAAAATTTGGTGCTGACAAGACTCAACTAGGTCATAGTTATGGTGAGATGGTTTCAACGAAAATTCCTGAATTCTTATATGAGTTAGCTCAAGCAGTAGAGAAATCTAATCTTGATTTTGAACGTTATATTGTTGAAGAAGAAGCAGTATTTAATGCGCTCGTTGAGAAGTATATAGTTTAAATGAGAAAACGCTAAGTATTAAGCATAACGTTTTGATTTTTTGCTAATGGTATGGTTGAAGAATTATTAGATTTATAAAAATATTGACTTATCAATGAAGACTGAAAAAGCTCAGGAATGGATTTTCCTGAGCTTTTTCAGTCTTCATATTGTGCACGTAGCCGGAGGAAGACATAAATTAAATAAATACTTTGTGCGATTCCAATAAGGATGGCTATAAAAGCAAAGATTGGGATGAGATACGTTAGGCAATTAGCTGCAAAACTAGTAATGGCTAAAACCAAATAAGTGTCAACATATTGTCTTGTTTGTTTTGATGGATGCCAGATATATTCAGCTTTTAATAATGAATAGTACATATAAATACTAGCTAAAGAAGCAATGAGTGTTAAGCATACTAATGCACTAGAATTGTTTAGAGATTGATTACTAAATAGAAAAGGTTGGATCAGTGCATAAATTCCTAGCGCAATCCCTAAATACTTGGCTTGGATAAATTCTTGAATGGGACGCTGTCTCTCTCCTTCTATAACCCCAAGTACAATGAGTAAGTAACCGATTGAATCATGAAGTAAGTCAATTTCATTGATTGTAATACTTAAAAAGATAAAGAAAAAACCAACAATAATATACGTATAGGCTCTTCTCATTTAATCCCCTCCATTGGTTTCTATTATTATAACACAGATAATGGAAATTACAGTAATGCATTTTTTTGAACATAATGAATCAATGGTAGGATAAATTGACGATTTGTTTCATCAACTAGGTGATTGAAACTATTTAAAATTCGTTGTTCTTCATCCGTGAGTGATTGATGTTTTTTAATTTGAGCCTTCAATCCTCGCATTAAAAACTTATCTAACAACGTTAGATGTTGATAATCGAGTTTCCCTGGAAAGTAAAAAACTTCATCATCTTCAATGTTATTTTGTTTTTTTATGACTTGGATATATTCCTCACTTGGATCTTTTAATCCAACAGCAAAAATAAGAAATAATTTTGGTGGGTATAGCATCATAGTGTTTAGCATTTGATTATATTGATGAAGTTTGCCTATATAAAGTGGTGCTCCGAAAATGACTGTATCATAGTAGATTAGTTCATAAGATTTAACTTCAGAAATTTTTTTCAAATCAGCTTTTAATTCCTTTGCAATCCAGTTAGCATAGAGTTCTGTTGTTCCATATTTTGAACTATAAATCACGATTGTTGATGACATACTGCTCCCCCTTAAATCTGTCCTATTATAATGTATTCATTCCCTGTGAAAAATAGAAAAAATTGATGATTTTTAAATTCTTAAAGTAAATTAATTGCAATATTATGAACGCTTTTTGGGTAAAAAATTAGGTAATCATCATAGGTTAAATAGGAGGGGGGATTTTTTTGTTACAAATTGTGACTAAGGTAAAGATTCATGAGACGAGAAGAGTAGGAATATTACTGGCGTTTGTAGGTGGATTTCTAGATGTGCATACATATTTACTTCGTGGAGGAGTTTTTGCGAATGCTCAAACAGGAAATATGGTTTTATTGATGCTACAGATTTCAGAAGGTCAATGGATGAAGGCTTTGTATTATATCGTTCCGATTATAGCTTTCTTTAGTGGCGTAGTGGTGACAGAGTTTGTTAAATTACATGAACGGTGGCATGAATACGTGCTAATCATTGAGATTGGTTTATTATTTTTAATTGGCTTTTATCCTGTTACTTTTCCAGCCATGATTGTTAATATTACGATTTCATTTATTTGCGCCATGCAAATTAGTAGTTTTAGAAAACTAAGGGGAGCTGCTTATGCAACAACTGTTTGTACAGGGAATTTACGCTCAGCAGCTGAACAGTTAACTTTGTTTTATATTCGGCGCGATGAAGAAGCAAAGAAAAAGTGTTTAAATTATTTCATTATTATCTTTTCATTTTCTCTAGGGGCCTTAATTGGAGCTCTTCTAATTAAATGTCTAGAAATTTATGCGATTTGGATTTGTTGCTTTATCTTGATTGTCGTCGTTGTTCTTTTATTAAGGGAAAATTAAAAAGCTCGTCAGAACAGTGATTTCTGACGAGCTTTTTAATTTATGTTTCATGTATTTTTATTAATAACTATATGCGTTGATAAGCTTATAAAAAACATACACAATAAAAAAATAGAAACACAAATTAAGAATTGCAAATAAGGAAAAGGCAAGCGTGCTGAAATAAGAAATAAAATATAGGCCGAGAAGTCCAATACTCAATAAAAGCTCAGCTTGTTGATAAGTTTGGACTTCAAGCGATTCAGAAGCATCTCCTTCTGATTTAATGATAAGGTAAAAAATTGATAATTGCGTCACGAGAATTAATGTCATGAATCCAATAGATAATAGTGTATTTGACATAATGGCACGTGCGACTCCTACTTTTAATAGTTCGAAAATTAAAAGTCCAATGGTTAACTGGCTGGCAATCAATAATGATGGAGATTCACGTTGTTGAAGAATTAAAAGCATCCCTAAAATCATTAGCCCATATCCTGCTATATGAATAATAAGATCGAGAGCTATAATTCCCAGTGAAAAAAACATTAAGATTGTGCCAATTAGTAAGTAAAGATACGCTTTTTTCATTATTAACACCCCCTAAAATCGTGTTACTTCATAATGGACATTTTTGTGAAATTTTACTCACTCGTGATGATCATATTTGGATAAATTTTTAGTAAACGTTCATCAGGGTAATGATAATCAAGGAAGGTGTCGAGTTGAGTCGTTGCTGGAGCATCATGACGACGTTCGGCCTGCCGTTCAAGGGCAAGGGCTGATATAGCACTGTCAAAAATAATAAATATAAGAAGAAATATAGCGAGTAGATGACCAATTTTCTTTGGAATTTTTCTAATTTCTATGAGGAGATAAGGATACATCCATTTCATCCAAGCGAGAGATAATAGTCCCCAAAAGCAAGAATAGAGTAAATTGACTCGTCCATTAAGATTAAATAGAAAATGACTATAATCCCAGGATACAGTTCCAAACCATAGCTCTTGAAAATAGCTACAAATATATTCAAATACGGTACCAATCATAAACCCAAAGAAAAAAATAGTCTTATCTTTTTTATGCTGTAAAGGATTTAAGCCAATCGTCATAAGTAAAGCCCCAAACCCATAGATGAGATTAAAGGGTCCATAAATGAGTCCGCTACGACTTTCATAATAACCACGAGTTAAGACACACCATATACTTTCGATTACAACACCTAAAAAACATCCGATGAAAAAAATCCAAAAAAGCTCATAAAATAACTGGCCGAGATGTTTTTTACTCATCATGTTGCTCCTCCTCCAAACTCATAATAGTCTATCTCTTATTAATCTATACAAAAGCTGGGAAACAGTACCTATTAAGAAGGGAAATAATAATAGATAATTTAGAAACACTAAAGAAGAGATATCGGTCGATATCTACTAAAGATAAGGAAGGTGAGTAAAACGGTGCAGACAGTTTATCAATATTACAGTCAAGGTCAGTGGAAAAGCAGTGAGTCCGGTGAAACCATTGCTATTGTATCCCCTTACTTAAAAAGATCCATTGGTTCAGTACAAGCTTTAACGCAGGATGAAGTAAATCAATGTATTCAGAGTGCTAAAGCAGCTCAACCTGATTGGAGCTTAATGAGTATTTATGATCGAGCTCATTATTTACATGCGTGGGCAGATGAGTTATTGAAAATGAAAGAAGAATTGGCAACCATCATGATGAAAGAAGTTGGGAAAGCTTATCAAGATGCGATTAAAGAGGTAGAAAGAACAGCCGATTTAATTCATTATACAGTGGAAGAGGCGATTCACTTAAGTGGAGAAAGTTTAAATGGTGAACATTTCCCTGGTGGCAGTCGTTCCAAACTTGCTGTCATTGAGCGTGTTCCACTCGGAGTTGTTCTTGCGATTTCGCCTTTTAACTATCCTGTGAATCTTGCTGCCGCCAAATTAGCACCGGCGCTTATTACAGGGAATACAGTCATTTTTAAACCGGCAACACAAGGTTCTATTAGTGGAACAAAAATGATTGAGGCTTTAGCGAAAACAAATCTTCCTGCGGGTGTTTTAAATTTAGTAACAGGAAAAGGCTCTGTGATTGGAGATTATCTCATTGAACATGATGATATTGCTTTAGTAACCTTTACAGGAGGAACGAGTACAGGAGAACGTATCGCACAAAAAGCGAAGATGATTCCGCTTGTCATGGAGCTCGGTGGAAAAGATCCGGCCATCATTTGTGAAGATGCTAATTTAGAACTTGCTGCCAAACAAATTGTTTCAGGAGCCTACTCGTATTCAGGTCAGCGCTGTACAGCGATTAAACGTGTGTTAGTTCACCGTTCGGTAGCAGATGAATTAGTATCGCTTATTCAATCAGAAGTCGAAAAGTTATCCGTTGGCTCACCTGAAGATAACGCCACGATTGTGCCATTAATTGATGAACAATCTGCCGACTTTGTACAAGGGCTCATTGATGATGCACTAGAAAAAGGAGCAACCTTAGTACTAGGAAATAAACGAGAAGAAAATTTAATCTATCCAACATTACTCGATCATGTGACGAAAGAGATGCGAATTGCATGGGAAGAACCTTTCGGTCCCGTCTTACCCATTATTCGAGTAAACTCTCAAGAAGAAGCAATTGAAATTGCGAATGCTTCTGAATATGGATTACAAGCGAGTGTATTTACACAAAATCTTGATAAAGCTTTAACGATTGCACGAAAACTTGAGACGGGTTCAATTCAAATTAATGGTCGTACGGAGCGTGGGCCTGATCATTTACCATTCATCGGGATTAAAAAATCAGGGCTTGGAATTCAAGGGGTTCGCCGCAGTATTGAATCCATGACACGAGAAAAGGTCATTATTTTAAATATTAATGAAAAATAAAGGAGATTTATTATGCAAGTAACTTTTAAAGGCAATCCTGTGACATTAGAAGGAACTGTGATTAAAGCTGGAAATCCAGCCCCAACTTTCACGGCTATCGATAATCATTTAAAACCTATTTCATCGGATTTATTCACAGGGAAAAAAGTTTATGTTAGTGTTCCTTCCATTGATACAGATGTTTGTGATACAGAAGTTCGTCGTTTTAATCAAGAAGCAGCAAATTTAGAAGGGGTAAAGGTTTATACCATTTCAATGGACTTACCATTTGCTCAGGCACGTTGGTGTGGAGCAGCAGGGATAGAAAATGTTCAAACCTTATCGGACTATAAAGATCATGATTTTGGAGCGAAATTCGGAACGTATATTAAAGAGTTAGGTTTATTAGCACGTGCTGTGTTTGTTGTTGATGAACATAATACAGTAACATATGTGGAATATTGTAAAGAAGTTTCACAAGAACCAGATTACGAAGCTGTTTTAAATGCTCTAAAATAAAAACAAAAAAGCATGATTGGGACATAGCGTACAATCATGTTTTTTTTGTTTTTTAATTATTTTGAGATCGCCTCATTCATAAGTTTTTATATAGAGTAAAAAGGTAATTTTAATTAACTCTTTATATTGATTAAATCATGAATTTTTGAAGAAAAAAAGAAAGCCAAGTCTTATTATACTAAGGGTCTTTCATATAATACTTCTATAATGGGAATCGTCAGAAATATAATGAAGGGTAAGAAGAAAAATTAAGATCGATGGGAAATGATAAAATGCAGTTTAGTTTCTATATACAAACAGAAATGTTTTCTACATTTAATACAGCAACCGAAATATGAGATGGTTATGCCGTGCAAGGCAGACTATAGTCCAGCTAAAAGTTTTTACGATGTAAAAAACTTATCTGGACTTATATATAAAGAAGGGGGAGAAGCAGAGAGACTGCGAACAGGATGAGTAAAACTCTACTTCATGTTGGAATTGATATTGGCTCAACAACAGTTAAGGTGATTGTTTTAGATAAAAACCAAAATGTATTATTTAGTGATTATCAACGGCATTTTGCAGATATCTTAAAAACACTCACACAAATATTAGAACAGGCAGAAGAAATCATGAAATCCCATGACATAACAGTGATGATCACAGGTTCAGGTGGGATGGCATTAGCTAAATATATCGATGTTTCTTTTATTCAAGAAGTGGTAGCTGCAACGAAAGTAACAAAGCTTTATTATCCAGAAGTTGATGTCGCGATTGAACTTGGGGGAGAAGATGCAAAAATCACTTATTTTAAAGATGGAATTGAGCAACGAATGAATGGAACCTGTGCGGGAGGAACAGGAGCTTTTATTGATCAAATGGCATCTTTATTACAAGTTGATGCACTTGGATTGAATGAATTAGCTAAACATTATCAAGTGATCTATCCGATTGCAGCACGATGTGGTGTCTTTGCAAAAACGGACGTGCAACCTCTTTTAAATGAAGGGGTGGCTAAGGAGGATATTGCAGTTTCGGTGCTACAAGCGGTAGTCATTCAAACGATTAGTGGCTTAGCTTGTGGACGTCCAATCAAAGGAAATGTTGCCTTTTTAGGAGGTCCATTATATTTCTTATCAGAATTACGACAGCGATTTATTGAGACGCTTGAATTAGATGAATCTCAAGTGATCTTTCCAAAAAATTCACAGCTTTATGTTGCATTAGGAGCCGCACTATCAAGTATAGATGAACAATCAATCACTTTTTCCGAGTTAATTCATCGTTTGAAACATGTTAAATCAGCTGAAACAGAAGAGTCTGCTCGTTTGCAGCCTTTATTTGAAACAGAAGAAGCGTACGAGTCTTTTAAGAGTCGTCATCAAGATTCGCGGGTTGGGCGTTGTGAGTTAGACACTTATGAAGGAAATTGCTTTTTAGGAATCGATGCAGGATCAACCACTACGAAAGTAGCGCTAATTAATGAAGCGGGAGAATTATTATTTACGCATTATGGAAGCAATCAAGGAAGTCCACTTCAATCTAGCATTGCTGTTTTAAAAGAACTTTATCAACGACTTCCTAAAGGGGTTAAAATTGTAAATTCAAGTGTGACAGGTTATGGAGAAGCCCTACTTAAGGTAGCTTTAAAAGTGGATATTGGTGAAATTGAAACGGTCGCTCATTATAAAGCAGCTGATTATTTTTGTCCAGGTGTGGATACGATTTTAGATATTGGTGGACAAGACATGAAATGTCTTAAAATTAAAGAGGGGAATATTGAAAGTATCCTTTTAAACGAAGCTTGCTCTTCTGGATGTGGATCGTTTCTAGATACATTTGCGACGTCGATGAACCTTAACATTTCCGAATTTTCTAAGACAGCCATTAACTCAAAACGTCCAGTTGATTTAGGATCTCGTTGTACCGTCTTTATGAATTCTCGTGTGAAACAAGCACAAAAAGAAGGAGCTGAAGTGGGAGATATCTCGGCAGGGCTTTCCTATTCAGTCATTAAAAATGCCTTATTTAAAGTGATCAAACTTCGTAATCCGGAGGAGTTAGGGGATAAAATCGTCGTTCAAGGGGGAACATTCTATAATGATGCAGTTTTACGGGCATTTGAATTATTATCAGAACGCGAAGCCATCCGCCCTGATATTTCAGGAATTATGGGAGCTTTTGGAGCAGCTTTAATAGCAAAAGAACGGTATGTCAAAGGAGAGGCTTCGACCCTTCTTGATGCCGATGCACTAGATAGCTTTGATATGCAAACGCGAAGTACTCGCTGTGGGCTTTGTAGTAATCATTGCTTGCTGACCATCAATAAATTCCCAAGTGGGGAACGATTTATTTCAGGAAATCGTTGTGAACGTGGAGCGGGAAAATCAAAGGATGACAATGCCTTACCTAACTTAGTTCGCTATAAATATAACCGGTTATTTAACTATAAAACAAAAGAATTAGAAGAAGCCCCACGCGGAACGGTCGGTATTCCACGCGTGTTAAATATGTATGAAAACTATCCATTTTGGGCAACGTTCTTTACCCGTCTTGGTTTTAGTGTTGTCCTTTCAGATTCATCATCCAAGGCGATTTATGAAAAAGGGATTGAAACAATTCCATCAGAATCGGTGTGTTATCCTGGAAAACTTGTTCATGGTCATATTATGAATCTTATTGAAAAGAACGTCGATTTTATTTTTTATCCTTCATTGACTTATTCGAAAAAAGAAGATTCAAAGGCAAATAATCATTATAACTGTCCGATTGTCATTTCCTACCCAGAAGTCATTAAAAATAATGTGGATGAGTTGAGAGAAAAAGAGATTCCTTATTATCATCCATTCTTACCGTTTGATCAAAAAGATAAATTAGCGAAACGTCTTTATGAGATTTTTGAAGACTTAGATATTTCATGGACGGAGCTTTATGATAGTGTTGATCAAGCTTGGAAAGAATTAGAGCGCTTTAAAGAAGATATTCGTGAAAATGGTGAACAGACACTTTTATATATGCGTGAGCATCACTTAAAAGGAATTGTTTTAGCAGGACGCCCTTATCATATCGATCCTCACATTAATCACGGGATTCCTGAAATGATTAATTCCTTAGGGATGGTGGTATTTACCGAAGATTCGATTGCTCATTTAGGAGAGGTCGAACGACCACTTCGTGTCGTTGACCAATGGGTCTACCATACAAGGTTATATCAAGCAGCAAGCTTTGTTGCTCTTCAAGACGACTTAGAACTCGTTCAACTCAATTCATTTGGTTGTGGACTAGATGCGGTGACCACTGATCAAGTTCACGATATTTTAGCACGTCAGTCCAAAATTTATACGACGTTAAAGATTGATGAAGGAAGTAATTTAGGAGCGGCGCGTATTCGATTACGCTCATTAAAAGCAACGATGTTAGAACGTGAGAAAAATCATTTCGAACGTTATCTCGTTGATAATATTTATCGTCCAGTTGAATTCACCAAAGAAATGAAACAGCACTATACCATTTTAGCCCCTCAAATGTCACCGATTCATTTTGGAATGTTACAAGAAGCGTTCCGCTATTCGGGATATCAGATTGATGTGCTACCTTCACTCGATCATGGGGCTGTTGATGAAGGGTTGAAGTATGTAAATAACGATGCCTGCTATCCAGCCATTTTAGTGGTAGGACAAATGATGAGTGCTCTAAAATCGGGCCGTTATGACGTGAATAAAACAGCACTTCTCATTACCCAAACAGGTGGAGGGTGTCGTGCTACAAATTACATTGGTTTTTTAAGGAAAGCCTTACAAGATTCAGGTTTAGAACAAGTTCCTGTGATCTCATTAAGTGCGCAAGGCTTTGAAAAAAATGAAGGATTTACGATTTCATATTCTCTTTTAAATCGTGCGATGCAAGCTCTCATGTATGGCGATTTATTGATGACCGTCCTCTATCGAACACGACCTTATGAAGTAGAGGAAGGGTCAGCTAATGCTCTTTATGAGAAATGGGAGCAAACGTGTAAACATGCCCTTAAAAAGGCAAGTCATCGAACATTTAGAAGTAATATGAAAAAAATTGTGAAAGATTTTGAAGACTTACCGATCTTTAATACGAGAAAACCACGGGTTGGACTGGTCGGTGAAATTCTTGTTAAATTCCATCCAACAGCGAATAATAATGTAGTGAATGTTGTTGAATCTGAAGGGGCAGAAGCTGTTGTACCAGGACTCGTTGATTTCTTATTATACTGTGCTTATCATAGTGATCAGCAATTGATGCTGGGGAGTAAAGTGTCAAAAATTATTGGAGAATCATTAATCCAAGTGATTGAGTGGTATCGTAAACCAATGAAAGAGGCATTAGAAAAAAGCTCCCGCTTCACAGGACCTAAAACGATTCATCATGTAGCCAAAGGAGCTGAGCAATTTGTCTCATTAGGACATCGGACAGGGGAAGGTTGGTTATTGACCGGGGAAATGGTTGAACTCATCGAAATGAATGTTAAAAATATTATTTGCATGCAACCCTTTGCTTGTTTACCAAATCACGTCACTGGAAAAGGAATCATTAAAGAGCTTAAGAGAGCTTATCCAGGCACTAATATCATTGCCGTTGATTACGATCCAGGAGCTAGTGAAGTCAACCAACTCAATCGAATTAAGCTGATGATTTCAACGGCCTTTGAAAACATGCCTGTTGAAACAGAAATCAAGGTTAAAGCTAAATCTAAACAAGAACCCAATGAAATAAAAGGGTTAGTCACAACATAGAAGGCTAGCCTCAATACGGAATGACATAAATGATAACGAAAAAGAGGAAGCGTTATGACTGAACGCTTCCTCTTTTTTTGATATATGAAAGGCCTGCTCCAAGATAGGCAATCATTGTATATCGAATAGGATATACCCATGCAGATTCATTATAGAAAAGATAGATGGCAGGAATAAATAATAGCCCAATACATAAGGGAAAAACTAATCTCCATTTAGGTACTATAAATCCGGCAACTAAGCTATAAAGTGGATAAAGAACTAATAAGGCAATCACCATTAATCCTAACGTCTCTATTCCAATCATTTTGAAAAAAACAGGACTAATGTAAAATAATAAAATTCCAATTCCAAGTAAAACTAATAGCTTTTTCATTTCATCTTCTCCTTTTTTTACATACCGAACTCTTTTTCTTTTAAGGAATCTTCAAGCGTTAGTTGACGGGTAATTTCTTCTAAACTTAATGATAAATTGGATGTTGTTAACGTATAGGTGCGATTTCCATCTTCTAAAAACGAATAAATAGTAATAGTTTCAAAATGTAATCCACTGAATTGTAACACTTGTAATAGTTCGTAGCATTGTTTGGCAAACTCCTCTTTTGAATCATAAGTTACATTGTCTAAAATGTTTAAACGAATAGGTAAAGAAGGATCGTATGAGTCGGTTGATTTATACGTATTTATTGGAACATCGATTTGTGGATAAAGTGAGAACTGCTCCATATTGAGATCGGAATGTAAGGCGATGAATAATTCTAAGATTTGTTGAACTTCATCCTCCATCTTTAGTTGAGTTCTAAATCGATAATCATCATAGATTTCATTAGCATTAATATAGTAATAAATCGTCCCACTATTTCGGGGATCTTCCTGATCAACAACGTCACCTAAATAACTAGCTCCTTTTGGGTTGTATCTAACATTAGTTAGCGTAAACTGCTGATGGTAAACGTCATCAATATAAGTTTGTATCGCCGTTTTAGCCTGCCAATAAGTAAGTAAATTCCCCTTCGCTGAAGAATAGACCATTAATGCATAATAAAATAATCCGCCACAAATGATTAGAGATAGAATCTGCATGGTCGTTGATTTGTGTTTACGTACAATCCAACTTGCAAGTGCGATACCACCGCCACTTAAAATAAAGATTTGTAAAAACATAATGATCCAATAAGCAACTTCCTTAGTTGCAATCATTAAACAAATCATCATAATTAGTAGCATGTAAAAAATATTTTTTGGCTGTCGATAAAGTAGGGTTAGACAAAATGGAATAAGAACAATCCAAGGAATCGTATCAATTCCAGCAAGAGGCTGTAAAAATAAATAAACAGCAACAATTAAACTAATAAAGATGGCAAAATATTGTTGACCAGTTAGCATTCTTTTTAGTTGCTTCAGCCCTTTTTTCTCTTGTTCATTGATTGGAACCTCAATCTTTGGAAGTGGGGGTTCATATATTGACGAACAATTAGCGCAACTTTTTAAATGTTCTTCAATTTCTTGTTTTGTCTGTTCGCTTACTAAGTCCTCTTCATAAAGAGGTAACAAATCTTTAATCATTTCACATTTACACATACTATCCCTCCCTAATTGATACTGTCATCTTTTAATAAATGAGCTAACTTTTGTCGATTTCTAAAAAAGTTGACCCGGCAATAATTTTCACTTCGCTTTAGAATACGCCCGATTTCAACAAAGGACAACTGATTAATAAGACGTAAAATCAAAATTTCTTTAGTAGGCGTATCAAAGGTCTGAATTAACTTTAAGACCTCCTCGGTTGTATTATCTACTTGAGAGGTTTCAGACATCTCTGGTACATGATCGAGCGTATATACGCTTGGATTTTTCTTAATATAGGAAAAGTATTCATGCCGAGCAATTCCAATTAGCCAAGATTTGATACTAGAATCTCCACGAAATGTTTCAATAGAACGAATGGCTGCTAAAAAAGTTTGGGAAACAATATCTTCTGTCTGATAATGATTGAGTGTTAATGAAAAAACATACCGATATAAATCATCAGCATACGTTTGATAAAGCCGTTCAATTTCCTGTACATCCCTCCTTACTTGCGAACGAAATATTCGTTTTGAAAATGTCATAAGATTCACCCCTCCTTTATGAACCCAATAATAAGTGGAAAAAAATCAGTGAATCGTTACACGATATCCATAATTTTCTTATTTATTATTTTATCGTTAAGGATATCCTATTGTAAATCGAAGACTGACGTTCAATTATATGATTATAAAAGGGAGCGATCATTTCATCGCTCCCTTTGTATAACTTCTGATGATCGAGTCAAACTATTAAAAAAGGAGTGAGACTCGATGACTTCATACCTATGGTATTTTATGTTTAATTTTTTCCTTTATGGTATGATTGGCTGGATCATTGAAGAAATTTATTGTTTTGCTGTGACGGGGCATTTTCAAGAAGATGGATTCTTATATGGACCATTTAAGCCGATGTATGCCATTGCGATGTCTATTTTAATTCTTTTACAGGATACTTTTTGGTTACCAGCATTACTTTTATTAATTCCATGCGCTATCGTACCAACGACAGTCGAATATTTATCAGGAGTTTTAACGCGCCACGTTTTTCATAAAGATTATTGGGATTATCATCACCTGAAATTCAATTTTCAAGGACTCATCTGCCTTCAATTCTCAATCTATTGGACTTTCTTGACTTATATCGGGATCCAATATGTTCAACCCTTTATTCGTCACTTCTATGAATTAAATTTCTCGACTTGGTTTGTCATTTCACCATTTCTCATCATGGCCTTTTTACTAGATGAGATTTTGACGATTCGAAAACATGTTATAATGAATGGCATAACGATTGATCAGAAGAAATGAGGTCAGATGTATGCAAGTTGTTGAGCACACGCTTAGTCCGATTTATGATAAAAATTCAAAGGTTTTAATCTTAGGAACCATGCCTTCACCAAAATCACGAGAAGTAGGTTTCTATTACGGTCATCCTCAAAATCGATTTTGGAAAGTATTAGCCGATATTTTTAATGAAAAATCATTAACAACCATTGAAGAGAAAATCACCTTCTTACATCGACACCAGCTAGCGCTTTGGGATGTTTTACAAAGCTGTGAGAT
The DNA here is from genome assembly GCF_025594995.1 of Turicibacter sp. GALT-G1. Classification (NCBI taxonomy): domain Bacteria; kingdom Bacillati; phylum Bacillota; class Erysipelotrichia; order Erysipelotrichales; family Turicibacteraceae; genus Turicibacter; species Turicibacter sp. GALT-G1. The sequence goes on along the minus strand of NZ_JAMQUS010000001.1, from coordinate 55,164 downwards.
TCAAGGAGCAGATGATGCGAGTATCAAAAATCCAATTCCAAACGATTTTACCTCACTATTACAAGAAGCAAATATTAAAGCTATCTTTACAACGGGGAAAAAAGCGACCGATCTTTACATGAAACACTGTTACCCTAAAACAAATATCCCTGCGATTGGGCTACCTTCCTCAAGTCCAGCTAATCGCCGCATTTCATATGAAAAACTAAAAGAAGAATATTCTAAAATATTAGAGTATTTAATAGAGAAATAACAGGTGATATCTAAAAGAAAGGGACTGTTTCAAAGTGAGATAGTCCCGTTGATGAATAACTCTCCTTACCAAAATCTTAATCACATAATTATAAAAATAAACGAATGATGGAGATAGATAAACTTATTTACTTGAATTTAATATAGGTTTATTGGATGGATGAGGTCACGAGAGAATAGTTTAGCTTATGGATTGAATATTACGTCATCTTGATTTAACAGTGGCTTCTATTTTTTATAAATTACCGTGCTTGATCATTTAAAAAGATATATGAATGACCAATGGAGATGAAGTTGTAGAACTAACCTCTATTCATCATTCCCTAGAATGAGGATTTAAAAAGGGCTCAAATGTTTAGAAAACTAATTATATGGGATGATGGGGGTGTAAGCACCGCCATTATGGATAATTCCGCTCATTTTTAAAAAGTTTTCGTTAACTCAAGAGCCCTTTTGTTATTCTAATTATAACTGTAACTATTTTAAATGATTCTAATTATTTTAAGATAACCTCTTTTCTTACATTAATGGTGCAAAGATACGTAAAAAGGCAAACATGATTTTTCTATACCAAGGAATCATATTAAAATCAGCAGACGTTATTTTCTGAGAAACTTTTAATGTTTCAAGATAGTCGTCACGCACGTCTAACACACTCTTCGTTTTATACAGCCATGCCGCACATTCGTAATGTAGATATAAACTACGGTAATCTAAGTTAATTGTCCCAACAACTGCATATTCATCATCGACCACAAATGTTTTCGCATGAACGAATCCAGGCGTATATTCATAAATCTTAACTCCATCATCAACTAAGGCCCAGTAGTTCGCACGAGTAACACCGTGAACATACCACTTGTCGCCATGATGAGGTGTTAAAATACGAACATCTACGCCACGTTTAGCGGCCTGAGAAAGTGCTGTAATCATTTCATGATCTAAAATTAAATAAGGTGTATTAATATAAACATACTCTTTTGCGTTGTTAATTAAGTTTAAATAAACATTTTCACCCACCGATTCATTATCCAGAGGACAATCCGTATAAGGCTGCACGAATCCGTCACCCTCAAACGGTTCCGGATGATGGACATGTGGACGGTAAGCCTCGTAATCTTCGTTAGTTTTACGTAAATAATCCCACATTGTTAAGAACATAACGGTAAAGCTCCAAACAGCTTCCCCTTTAATAATTAAAGCTGTATCTTTCCAATGCCCATGTTTATCAATCGCATTAATGTATTCATCTGCTAAATTGATTCCACCTGTAAACGCAGTATGTCCATCAATGACACAAATTTTACGATGATCACGATTATTCATACGTAACGTTAAAAGTGGAATAAATGGATTAAACACACAACATTTAATTCCCATCGCTTCTAATTTTTTATCATATCCAGTAGGTAATAAGAATAAGCAGCCGAAGTCATCGTAGATAACACGAACATCCACGCCTTCAGCAGCTTTCTCTTTTAAAATCTCTAAAATGGTATCCCACATTTGACCTTCTTCAATAATGAAATATTCCAAGAAGATATAATGCTTGGCTTTCTTTAATTCTTCAATTAAACGTTCAAACTTGCGCTCTCCTAAATTCAAATACTCACTACTTGTCTGTTGATAAATCGGACACAGTGCATAATTCGTAATATAATGTGATTGATTGGCTGCTCGTTTATCGATCGATTCAATCTCAGTCATAATTTGAGGATCTTGAGTTAAATGACGTTTCATTTTTTTATGAATGGGTAGCATTTCATTTAAAAACTTTTGTCTCGTTTGATCACTACCAAATAATAAATAAAATAATCCCCCGAAGATTGGAAAGGCCATGATTGCAATAATCCAACCAATCTTATAAGCTGGATTCAATCGACTATTCACAATCACCATGACAACAAGCACACTCAATAAAATACATAAAGCATAAAAATAAACAAAGTATTGTTGGAATCTTAAAATCACCACAATTAAAATAATGGCTTGAAGCGCGATTAAAAGTCCACAGAAACCAATACGTCCTAAAAGAATCCTTAGTGTCTTCTTCACTCGTATTTCTCTCCTTTTTAATAAAAAATATACCAGATAATGAAACATATTATAGCAAAATCCCCATAACCCGTAAACAGATATCGCTCCGATAGCGTTGTCAGAACGAACTTTCTTACGATAAAATAAGACATAAGAAAAGTGGGTGAAATCATGAAAATCATTAATGAATTAAACGAATTAAAACGGATGAATAAATTAACCTCAACGGAGCAAGGCATTGTTAATTACATCTTAACGAACCCAGAAGAACTCGAAAAAATCTCCTCTCGGCAACTAGCAGAATTAACCTATACCTCTCCCGCAACTGTCGTGCGTATTTGCCAAAAACTTGGGTTTAGTGGATATTCTGAATTTAAAATTAAGTATTTACAAGAAGTGAATCAAACACCGAGGATGGATCAAATTAATCGAACGAATCCCATTACAAGTGAAGATTCACTTCATCGTATTGTTAATAAAGTGGCAGCCTTAGAAATCACAGCGATTGAACAAACCAAAAAGGGAATTGATTTAGACCAATTAAATCGTGTATCAGAACTCTTAAATCAAGCAACGTGTATTGATTTTTATGCCTTTGATAATAATTTGCATTTAGCTAAAAATGCTTGCTCTCATTTTTTATATGCAGGAAAACAGGCAGTTATTCATGATAGTTCTAATGCACAGTTCATGCAAGCTTTTGCTTCAGTAGAAGGACATGTTGCCATTATTATTTCTCGTACAGGAGAAAATCCGATGTTGTATCGAATTGCAAACGTATTGCATGAGCGAAAGATTCCCTTACTTGTCTTAACCGAATCTCGTCATTCTTCATTAGCCAAAATCAGTACGGAACATTTATACCTCTATAATGTTCATCGTTTTACTGATATGGGAACAATCCTCTTTCAAACATCGGTTCAATATTTATTTGATTTATTATTTGCTATTTTATTTTCACGCAACTTTGAAAATAGTGTGAAGCAAAATGAAATGTATGAGGAAATTAATGAATATCATCAGTTTTATAAAGAGCCTCAAAAACTGTAACACTGTTTCAAGAAAAGCAACGATTTTTTAATATTTTCTGAGACATTCAACCGGAAATCATCTCAAAGATTGAGTTGTTATTTTTGGTATGATATAAGTAAGTCATCACAGAATTAAAGGAGTGTTAAACATGACCAAACGTTTTCCAGATGGCTTCTTATGGGGAGGGGCAACGGCTGCTAATCAATTTGAGGGAGCCTATAATGAGGATGGAAAAGGACTTTCAACACAAGACGTTGCACCAAAAGGAATTAAGGGACCAATCACAGAGGTTCCAACAGAAGATAATATGAAATTAGTGGGGATTGACTTTTATCATCGTTATAAAGAAGATATTAAATTATTTGCTGAAATGGGATTTAAAGTTTTCCGTTTATCTATTGCATGGTCAAGAATCTTTCCTAATGGAGATGATCAGGCACCAAATGAAGCGGGACTAAAATTTTATGACAATGTATTTGATGAATTAGCGAAATACGGGATTGAACCATTAGTCACGATTTCTCACTACGAAACACCATTAAACTTATCTAAAAAATATGATGGATGGGTGAGTCGTGACTTAATTAAGTTTTATGAGAATTATGTGCGCACGATTTTTACACGTTATAAAAATAAAGTTAAATATTGGTTAACGTTTAATGAAATCAATTCTGTTTTACATGCACCCTTTTTAAGTGGTGGAATTTATACGGATAAAGAAAAACTATCAAAGCAAGATTTATATCAAGCAGTTCACCATGAATTAGTGGCGAGTGCCTTAGCTGTTAAAATTGGACATGAAATCAATCCTGATTTCCAAATTGGATGCATGGTTTTAAGTATGCCAACGTATCCATTAACACCAAATCCAGATGATGTCATTGCTGTCATGAAAGCTGAACATATGAATTACTTCTTCTCAGATGTGCATGTACGTGGAGTCTACCCAGGATACATGAAACGTTATTTCCGTGATAACCATATTGAAATTCAATTCGCTGAGGGGGATGAGGAAATCTTAAAACATACAGTAGATTTCATCTCATTCAGTTATTACATGAGTAGTTGTGAAACGGCTAATCCAGCTCAGAAAGTAGCCGGTAAAGGAAATATTATGGGTGGGGTACCAAATCCAACATTAAAAGCTTCTGAATGGGGATGGCAAATCGATCCACAAGGATTACGTTATGTTTTAAATCAATTCTGGGATCGTTATCAAAAACCATTATTCATCGTTGAAAATGGATTAGGTGCTGTTGATGAATTAGTTGAAGATGAAGATGGAAACAAAACAGTTATCGATGACTATCGTATTAATTACTTAAATGACCACTTAGTACAAGTTTGGGAAGCAATTGAAGATGGGGTTGAAGTCATGGGATACACCTCTTGGGGATGTATTGACTTAGTTAGTGCTTCAACAGCTGAACTTAAAAAACGTTACGGATACATTTATGTCGATCGTCATGATGATGGAACAGGAACGTTAGAACGTTATAAAAAGAAATCATTCTACTGGTATAAAGAAGTCATTGCTACAAATGGTGAAAGTTTAAAATAATGAAAAAAATTCCTCTATCTTCTAGAGGGATTTTTTTCATTCTATCTCATTAGTAATTAGTGTATAATAATAGTAAAGAAAAGAGGTGTTCGTATTGGAATGGTTTAAAAAATTTATGGAAGATCGAACAGGCGTTGATCATTTATCATTGGCTTTACTGATCGTTTCAATTCTTCTCTTTTTGGTTGGAAAGTTATTTGGATGGGCATTCTTTGCTTGGCTCGCTTTAGTTCCACTTGTTCTTTGTTACTATCGAGCACTATCTAAAAATAAACTAAAGCGTCATCAAGAAAATATTTTATTCTTAAAATACTGGTATCCTATTCAATCTAAATGGATCAACCAATATCGTGCATTCAAAGCAAAGCGTCAATATAAATATTTCAAATGTAAAGAATGTGGACAACAATTACGCGTTCCTCGTAAAAAAGGAAAAATTGAAATTACATGTCCAAAATGCCGTCATACGTTTATTAAGAAAACTTAAAGTACTTGTTTTTTACAAGTACTTTTTTATTTCTTTTCTTTTTCTTTTCAAATACTAAGTATCAGATAGGAGGGGGACTCCTACGCTAAGTACGAAATTCATTAGATTTGAGTCTTAGCCATCCTCAGATGGCAGAGGGAGTCCTCATCCTTCACCAATAAGTGAAGGGGAGCCCTCACTAAAGTCGGAGACTTTAAATCCACAATTAGTGAGGTAGATCTTCAACTAATGAGGGGACCCCTACGCTAAGTACGAAAATCCATTAGATTTGAGTCTTAGCTATCCTCCACTGATAGGGAATGGGTACCCTAAGCTAAGTAGCAAAGCTCTTAGCCATCCTCAGCTGGCAGGGGGATAACCTACCTTATAACCGTCTTATATGAGTACTTGCACATATATTCAACTCAACTGATAACTATTATCATTTGTATGAAACTGTGCTACAATAGACATAACATAAGTAAGAGTACTTTTTTAGGAGGAGTTTTTTTATGAAAAAGTTTAAAGGATTAGTCTTTGCTTTAATGAGTTTTGTTGTCTTGTTGGTTGGATGTGATACTGATTCAAAAACGGGTTCAGTATCAGATAAATTACAAATTGTCACAACATTATTTCCACAATATGATTTTGCACGTGTAATCGGTGGCGATAAGGTCGATGTCACATTATTATTACCAGCTGGAATGGAATCACACTCATATGAGCCGACACCAGCTGATATTATTAAGATTAATAAAGCAGATTTATTTATTTATACGGGAGAATCAATGGAGCAATGGGCTCATAGTATTATTGAGAGTGTTGATAGTAACGAAGTTTATGTTTTAGATGTTTCAAAAAATGTTCCATTATTAGCTCCAAATAGTACAGTTGAAGATAATCACGACCATGAAGATGAAAATCATGACCATGATGCAGATACTGATCACGACCATGAAGATGAAAATCATAACCATGATGCAGAAGTAGAAGCGGGACATGATCATTCTGAAGGGGATGGGCATAATCATACTTATGATCCACACATTTGGACAAGTCCAAAAAACGCGATGATTATGGTGAATAATATTTTGGAGGCCTTATGTGAAGTTGATCCAGAGAATGCAGACTACTATAAAGACAATGCTAATGCTTATTTAGCTGAATTAGAAGAGTTAGATCACGAACTTAAAGATGTGGTGGCGAATGCGAAGCGTGATACGATTTATCATGGTGGACGCTTTGCGATGCAGTATTTAACGAATCAATATGGAATTCATTATGTATCGGCGCCATTTGAAGCTGAACCGAGTGCTGCTTTAGTTGCACAAATGATTAAAGAGATTAAAGAACAAAAGATTCCCGTTATTTATTATGAAGAATTAGTAGACCCAAAAATTTCGCAAATGATTAGTGACGAAACGGGAGCAAAAATGTTATTATTACATTCATGCCACAATGTTTCTAAAGAAGATTTTAATAATGGTGTCACTTATTTATCATTAATGAAACAGAATGTGGAAAATTTAAAAGTAGGATTGGATTAATATGGCGATTTTATCTTGTAAAGATTTAAATGTTCAATACGATAATCAAGTAGCATTAAAAGATGTTAATTTTGAATTAGAAGATGGCGATTATTTATGTATCATTGGGGATAATGGTTCTGGGAAAAGTACATTAATGAAGTCAATTCTTGGATTAGTAACGCCAAAGTCAGGTAATATTCAATACGGATCTCACTTAAAAAGTCATGATATTGGTTATCTGCCACAACAAACAGTGGTTCAGCGAGATTTCCCAGCTTCTGTGTATGAAGTGGTATTATCAGGATGCTTAAATAAACGAGGGTGGCGCCCGTTTTATTCTGCCGAAGAAAAAAAACGTGCCCTTGAAAATCTTAAAAAATTGAAAATTGAACATTTGAAAAAGAAATGTTATCGTGATTTATCGGGTGGACAGCAGCAACGTGTTTTAATTGCACGCGCACTATGTGCGTCAGAGAAAATTTTATTGTTAGATGAACCGGTCACAGGTTTAGATCCAGTGACGACTGCTAACCTTTATCAAATCATTGAAGAGTTAAATAAAGAATATGGTATGAGTATTATTATGGTAACGCATGATATGAATAGTGGTTTAGAACATGCAACGAAGATCTTGAGATTGAATAAAGAAGTTGTATTTTATGGAACGCCAGAGGAGTATTTATGCTTTACGAATTCGTGCCATCATATGGGAGAGGTAAAGCATGTTTAGTATTTGGCAAGAGATGTTTTCGTATAGTTTTATGGTGCGTGCGATTGTGGTTGGAAGTGCGGTATCACTATGTGCAGCTTTACTAGGCGTAAGCTTAGTATTGAAGCGTTATTCGATGATTGGAGATGGATTATCTCACGTCGGATTCGGGGCACTATCAATTGCAATGGCCATGAACTTAGCACCGTTAAAAATTGCAGTACCAGTTGTTGTCATTGCAGCATTTTTCTTATTGCGAATTTCACAAAATAGTAAGATTAAAGGTGATGCTGCGATTGGATTAATTTCAAGTACTTCGATTGCGATTGGGGTAACGGTGACGTCACTAACGAGTGGATTAAATGCAGATATTAATAGCTACATGTTTGGTAGTGTTTTAGCAATGACACAAAGTGATGTGAAAATTAGTATTGTGTTATCAGTTCTTGTATTTATTTTGTTCGTTATTTTTTATGATCGTATTTTTGCGACCACATTTGATGAGAATTTTGCAAAGGCCACAGGTGTAAAGGTGGAGCTTTATAATATGTTAATCGCATTCTTAACAGCAATCACGATTGTTCTTGGGATGCGTATTATGGGAACGATGTTAATTTCAAGCTTAATTATTTTCCCAGCCTTAACCTCTATGCGAGTGTTTAATAGTTTTAAGAGTGTTATTATTTCATCAGGAATTATTTCGGTCGCTTGTTTCTTTATAGGGATGACCGTTTCATTCTTATATTCAACGCCTGCTGGGGCTAGTGTCGTATTAGTGAATGCAGTTGCTTTTCTTATTTTTAGTGTGATTGGTATGGTAACAAAGCGCATATAATTAATGGGGTGTTTCATTTGAAACTCCCTTTTTTATAAGGAGGAGGATGCATGTTAGACGGATTAATGAGTGATTATCCATTTTTAAAGATGTTAGATGAAGAGGCATTAGCAATTATTGAACGGAATTTAGTACAAAAAAGGTTCAAGCAGGGGAATTATTAATTAATGGTGAGGAAGCATGCTGGGGATTTTCATTTATTAAAAGTGGCGTATTACGTGTGTATCGCTTAAATGATGAAGGACGTGAAGTCACATTATATCGTTTAAGAAAAGGTGATAGTTGTTTTATGACCGTGATTTGTGCATTAGCACAAAGTAATACACACGCTTATGTCCGTGTAGAAGAAGATAGTGAGCTTGTTATTTTACCGATTTTGTTATTTGAAAAGTATTTAATGAATCATCCAGTGTATTTACAGTTTGTCTTTAAGAATTTATATGAGAAGTTTTTAAGTGTGATACAAGTGGTTGAAAATGTGACGTTTAATAGTATTGAGCAGCGTGTGATTGATTATTTAAAAGAGCATAGTCGTGGTGGATTGTTATATCGCACCCATGAACAAATTGCCTTTGATATTGGTTCAACCCGTGAAGTGGTTAGTCGTACACTTAAATCGCTTGAGCGAAAAGGAAAGGTTAAGTTAGAGCGTGGAAAAATTTTAATCAAAAAATAGATTGCATTAACCATTGTGTGACTTTGTCACGGAATGGTTTTTTTATTTTATATATACTAGTACTATAAGTTACAAAAAAAGAGTGAATGAATCATGAAGTTACCAAATTGGATGAAGAGTGCAATTCTTTTATCGTTATCATTTTTTATAGCAGTTTGGTTAGTGAAGCCAGTTGGCGTTTCAACGCAATTTAGTGTATTAAGTGGGATTATTCATACCGCAATTGATAAAGATGCTTTAGAAGAGAATGCATATTATCAAAAAGATGATGGGAAGATTGCTGAAGAAATTGAACATCCTTGGAATTACAATTTTGTATTTGTGTTAGCCATTCCGGTTGGTGGGATGATTGGCTATGCTTTAGATTCTAAGCGCCGTGAATCACGTCGTGAGAATACAACTTGTTCTATTAAATCATCAGTATGGCGTACGTATGTGTTACCGTTTATTGGAGGAATTCTGTTGTTATTTGGAGCACGTATGGCAGGTGGATGTACAAGTGGTCATATGATGAGTGGAATGATGCAAAGTAGTGTGAGCGGCTATGTGTTTGCGGCGTCGGTTTTCATAGTTGCGATTCCAACCGCTTTAATTATAACTAAGATTCGTTCAAGAAAGGTGGGAATGTAAATGATGATTGTATTAGCTATTTTATTAGGTGGATTTTTTGGATTTGCCCTTTATAAAGTAGGAGCTGCTAATATGGATAATTTATTATCGATGTTAAGTTTACGTAATTTAACGTTAATGAAAATTATTTTATTTGCGATTGGATTAGCGAGTGTCTTAGTTGCGTTATTTTATGCGATTGGATTGTTTGATCCCGCGCATTTAAGTGTAAAAGCAACACACTTAGGTGTTGTTATCGGTGGATTAATTTTTGGTTTAGGATTTGGAGGGGTTGGTACTTGTCCTGGAACATGTGTTGCTGGTGCGATGACAGGCGGATTTAAAAAAGCTATTAGTGCGGTTTTAGGTGGATTAGTTGGTGCCTTTTTATTTTCAATGAGCTATGGATGGTTAGCTGATAAAGGATTTTTTGATGTGCTTAATTTAGGTAAATTAACACTATTTCATGTGTCAGACAAATATCCATCAGTGTTTAAAATGGGATATGGAGGACTAGCTATTGTTGGCGTAATTTTCATTACAGTTGCAATTATTTTACCGATCAAGGGATTAAAAAAATAATTGAATAAACATTAAAAGATAAACATAAAATAATATTGTTTTTCTTTGTCTTAAATGCTTTAAATAACATAAAAACCAAAAAAGTAAAGTAGTAAATGTTTTCGAAAATAATGAAAATAATGCTCAAAATTTACATGAATACTTTGCTTGAATCTTACGTTTTTTTTTAGTAAGATGGTTATATTAAATCTTCATCTTTTGTCGTTTTTCGCTAAAATGAGACGTTCAAAAGATGGAGATTTTTATGTGTAAAGGGGTGTTTACTGTGCGAGAAGTGATTAAACGTGATGGAACTCATGTAGCCTTTGATGAGTCTAAGATTTATCAGGCCATATTGAAAGCAATGAAATATGGAAGTGGAGTAATTGATAAGGAAATCGCAAAGAAGATTGCCCATGAGATCAATTTAACATTTGAACATTTACAAACAACGCCAACCATTTTTCAAATTGAAACGTATGTGTATTTAAAGTTAATTGAGAATGGTCATGAGTTGACAGCGAAAGCCTATGAAGGATATCGTGCGATTCAACTGTTTAAGCGTGAAACGAATACAACAGATGATAGTATTTTAAGTTTAATTGATTTAAGTAATGAAGAGGTCATGAATGAGAACTCGAATAAGAACCCAATGATGGCTTCTACTCAGCGTGATTTAATCGCGGGAGAAGTGTCAAAGGATATTACACGACGTAAGAAGTTGCCGGCACGTATCGTGCAGGCTCATGATGAGGGAGTCTTACACTTTCATGATATGGATTGTGTGAAACGTTTTCAAGAAACTCAAGTAGCCTAACTACTTGATGGGATTTGAAGGAGTAAATAAATTACTCTAACTACATTACTGATAACTCAAATGAGAGCGCCAATAAAGCTCGAAGGGGTACACTGAGACCTCCCGCATGCACTCTTAGCTAACAAATGAGAGTGTGTGAAGCCGGGTAAAGACGAGTGAAACCTACCCTAACACGTAATGGTGAGGAAAAATAAGTCAGAGGTGACTATGTAGGCATAGCACGGGTGGCGATTGACATGGTGAGAATGACATAAAATATGAACATAATATTTAGTCTGACGAACTTCCGAATGTACTGTCCTTAATGTCGGGTATATCGAAAGGTATACATACTCTTTGTGAAAGCAATGGGTAGTAAGTGTGGATTAGTAGTTCTTAGTCTTGGCGAAACTCCATATACCCTTATGGCGGGTATCAAGCTTGCAGGGCAATAGGAAGCACCTAAATCAATCATTAAGCTAAGTAATGTGGAACGTTTGAAGCTTCTTACATCTATATAGCCTTTGTTAGAGGTGATGGTGAGATATAAGACTCCGGTTGAAATTCTCTTTGAAGAAGTGGCAGTAGGGGTGTAGTAGCGACGAAACTATGATAATAAGTAGTGGAGCGAAGGCCCCAAGTCAATAAGATAAGCAAAAAATAGCAGAATTGAGTCATAAATCAGTTACGAAAAAGAGGGGTGGAACCAAAATGAAGCCCGAATATGCTCAAACAACGAGGATACAGTTCTTTAAATCGGCTGATTACTATGGCATGTCAGAGGTATACGAAGATTTATACCATAAAAGCACGAATAACATTAATGTTAAGAACTTAATTCCAATAATCAAAGATAAACGCAATATGCTTATAGCTATAAGATGTATCAAAGCCAATAAAGGTGCTGATACTGCTGGTATCGATGGAATTACTTTCTCCCAAATGCTTAAATCTAATTCAATAGATGAACTACATCATAAAGTATGTGAACTTATTGATGACTACAAGAGTTCGGGGGTAAGAAGGGTATACATTACCAAGAGTAATGGTAAACTTCGTCTCTTAGGAATTCCTAATGCAATTGACAAGTTAGTCCAACAAATGATTAAACAAGTCTTAGAGCCTTACTGTGAAGGAAAGTTCTATAAACATAGTTATGGGTTTAGACCTACCAGAGGCGTAGGGGAAGCCATTGCAAGGTGTCACCACTTAGTTGTGAATGCTCGATGCACGTACTGTGTCGACATAGACATCAAAGGTTTCTTTGATAATGTGCATCATAATAGACTAATCAAACAAATGTGGAACTTAGGTATCAGAGATAAACAAGTACTTATGTTAGTCAAGAAGATAATAAAATCCCCTGTAGATGGAGTTATCCCAACAAAAGGGACACCTCAAGGTGGCGTTCTATCGCCTTTACTAAGCAACATTTTTCTGAATGAATTAGACCATTGGGTAGCTAAACAGTGGGAAGATTTTCAATCTCACTGCCACAGTAATAAGACGAAAGATGAGTTCTACAAAGAACTACAGTATAAGAACAAAAGTCCTAATCCGAATTACATCCCAGGTAAGAAGACCAAAGGAAACTCAAAGTACATTCGAAAATGGAAAACCTTGAAAACAGGATTTATTGTTCGATATGCAGATGATTTTAAAATTTTCACATCAAATTATAAAGAAGCAATCAAATGGTTTCATGGTGTTAAACAGTTTATTGAGAAGAGGCTTCACTTAGAAATAAGTGAAACCAAATCAAAAATCATAAATCTTAGGAAAATGAAAAGTAAATTCCTTGGATTTGAACTTAAGGCAATAGATACCAAACAGAAGTACAAGAAAAGACGTACTAATGTTAAAAATAAAGGAAATAAAAGTCGATGTATCCTGCAAGTAAGAGTAAGCAGAGATAAATTGAATGAAATGGTAGGGAAGTACAGAACACTACTGAACAGTCTGCTCAAACAAGGGGCGAATAAGCCTCAGATAATGAAGCGGATTAACACGACAATCATGGGATGGCAAAATTATTGCCAACTCAGCACTTATCCATCAAAAGACATGGGTGAAGTCCATTATAGAATTTTTGGTAAACTCAAGAGATTAGCAACCTACCATGGGAAACTTAAAAAGATTTCACTTAAGGAAGCTAAGAAACGTAGTGAACTAATCAATAGGAAATATTCTGAATATAATGGAAAGACATTCATATCTGTCGAGGGTATTGTTTTATGTCCAATCTGGGCAATTAAACAGAAGAGACTGGCTCAAAGAAATCCTAATATTAGTCCATACATAAGGGATGATTTAGTCAACTACTGGTATAAGGAACTAAAATGGGATAACTCTGCCGGCAGAAGATTAATTGAAAACTATTGTAACTCCCAATGGGTGAACTCTTTAGTTTCAGTTCATGCCTTGAGTCTCTACACAAGTCAGTATGGTAATTGCCCTGTAACAAATCTACCACTTTCAGAAGGTTTTGAGATACATCACAAAGTAGCAAAGAAAGATGGTGGTGAAGACCATTATCAAAATTTAGTTCTTATAAATCCTTTAGCACATAAACTATTGCATGCAAAAACTGATGAAACAATCATGAAATATATTGGTTTAATTAAAAACTTTGGTGGAAAGATTAATAAATCGTATACTAATGAACTTCGTAAAAAGTTACATTTAAATCAAATTAGGGTTACTGCTATGACCCAATAAATCTTATTGATGGAACGCCGTATGAGTACGAAAGTCTCACGTACGGTGTGGAGGAGGGGAAAAGGTAGAGATAACTTCAAAGCCTTACCTATTCCTATATTTCATGCAATCAATCTTCAACTGCTGCTTGATTGACATTAAAGATATGCTAGATAACGGAACGGTTATTAATAAGCGAATGATTGAAAGTCCAAAAAGTTTTCAAGTGGCTTGTACGGTTATGACGCAAATTATCGCGCAGGTAGCTAGTAGTCAGTACGGAGGCCAGTCAATCGATATTAGACACCTTGGAAAATATTTAAGACGAAGCCGTGATAAGTATGTGGCGATGTTAGAAGGTGTTATTTCTTCAAAAGCTGAACTTTCACAAACAGTCGAAGCATTAATGGCTAAAGAATTAGCATCGGGTGTTCAAACGATTCAATACCAAATTAATACATTAATGACAACAAACGGTTAATGTTGGCCGCCTTAATTAGGAATAATTAAGTGAACAGGTGGTGAACCTACAAATGTAGGGTGTGTTTCCAATCAGAAGCTAAGATTCAGGTTAGTTCGGCGTAAAAATTGAACTTTTGATTCTTTCACATTAAGTGAGAAATGTGGAGAAAGGAGATTTTATAGACGAGTTGCGACTTGAAGTTAGATTGAGTAATTGGAAATGCTAACGATGAACGCTAAGTTACCCTATAATTTTTGATTAGAGGTAAATACCTGTGTATATCTATAAAATTAAGAATATAGTAAATGAAAAAGTTTATATAGGTCAAATATAGTCATCATTCAGAGATGCTGAAGTAGCTACTTCAAAAAATGGTAAATATAATGGAAACCTATGTAGATGCCTAAAAAATAAAACAGAGTGTAGATATAATGGTGTTAATTTTAAAATTATAGAGTAATATGTCAATATCGTGCCAAGCCTTAAAAGGCTGAAAGCGACGCTTAGACTCTCATACAAGTTGTAACTACTGATCAAAACTCGATTTTTGAGTTTAGTGATATTAGAAGACTTGATAGAAAGGTAAGAGCTTGAAGCTAGATTGTAATTTAAGGAAGGTGTATCGACTATCCCGTTAGGGAGTAGGTTAGAGGTGAAACTCCTTTTTCCGAAGCGCCACCCATCCAGAACGGATGAAGAGATAGTCAGTCTCCTTAGAAATAAGGGAGTAGGGAATGCAAAGCCCATTTGTTACATTATTTTTAAATTTAGATGAAACTGATGAATATGCCCAGGAGGTTGCTTTAATTATTGAGGAAATCTTGAAGCAGCGTATTCAAGGGATTAAGAATGAAAAAGGAATTTATACAACCCCAACATTCCCTAAGTTAGTTTATGTCCTTCATGAACATAACTGCCTAGAAGGTGGGAAGTATGATTACATTACGGAGTTAGCGGTTGAGTGTAGTTCGAAACGTTTATATCCAGATTATATTTCTGCTAAAGAGATGAGAAAAATTTACGAAGGAAATGTGTTTAGCCCAATGGGTCAAGGAACGGCTCATGTAAAACCTTGTGAACTGTTATGTGCGTAACGGGTGTGCATTCTACATTTTTAATGGAACAGTAGGAAATGACTGTTTAAGGATGTGCTAACTGGGAAGCCTAAGTGTTTTTACATATGGTAATCCAGTGCTAAGCTATTCATTTTTGAATGGAAAGTCAATCGACTATCGAAAGCGTAGCCCTCTTTGAGGGTGAGTAAGTGAGTAGAGTACAGTGGGAGATGCACCCATTGGAAGTGCAAGGCGCGATGATGGATGTGGGAGTCCTGAGCGAAGATATAGTCAGAGTGGGTAACCAGTATAGAAATGTACATCTCACTTGTGTCGTAGTTTCTTATCTCCATGGAAAGATGAGAATGGAGAGTATAAGTTTGAAGGACGCTTTAATCAAGGGGTTGTGAGCTTAAATTTACCTCAGATTGGAATTGTTGCAGCTGGGGATGAGGACAAGTTCTGGAACTTGCTTGATAACCGTTTAGATTTATGTTATGAGGCGTTAATGTGCCGTCACAATGCGTTAAAAGGAACGTTATCAGATGAGTCTCCAATTCATTGGCAGTACGGTGCCATTGCCCGTTTACCACAAGGTGCGGTCATTGATCCCCTGCTTATGGATGGATATTCGACTATTTCATTAGGATATATTGGATTATACGAAGTAACAAAACTGATGACAGGAGTGTCACATGTGCATCCTGATGGAGAAGCATTCGCTTTAAAAGTGATGAAACGTCTAGAGGAAGCGACAAAATTGTGGAAACAACAAACGGGAATTGGCTTTGGTTTATATGGAAGTCCAGCTGAATCTTTATGTTATCGTTTTGCGAAGATTGATTTACAGAAATTCGGTGAAATTAAGGACGTGACGGATAAAGGATATTATACGAATTCTTATCACGTTGATGTACGTGAGGAGATTGATGCATTCTCGAAATTACACTTTGAATCTCAGTTCCAACCAATTTCAACAGGAGGATGTATTTCATATATTGAAATCCCAAATATGTCGCATAACTTAGAAGCATTAAAGCAGTTAGTGAATTATATTTATCATAATATTCAATATGCTGAGTTTAATACGAAATCTGATTGTTGTCATGTTTGTCACTTTGAGGGTGAAATTATTATCAATGATGACTTAACATGGGAATGTCCAAACTGTCATAATAAAGATCAAACGAAGATGAATGTTATTCGCCGCACGTGTGGGTAGACATAAATGCCCCTCATAGCAGAAATGCTATGTAGCAAACTTTGTGAACCTACAAATGTAGGGTGTATTTCTCAGAAAATGGGGAATGCTAACGATGAAGGCTAAGTTTTTTATCTTTCAAAATCTAAAATATTCACGAGGTTAGTTTAATGCTAATTTACAAGGCTACCAACTTAATTAATGGAAAAATATATATTGGTATGACGACTAAGACACTCGAGCATCGTGTCAAAGTTCATAAAAGAGATAGTCAACGACTTAATACATATTTTTATCAGGCAATACGAAAGCATGGATTCGATAATTTTAAGTGGGAAGTTATCGATACTGCTGAAACAATGGAGGAACTTGAAGAAAAGGAACGTTACTATATCAAGTTATATAATTGTTTTGACAATAAGGATGTTGGCTATAATACTCAAAGTGGTGGAAATAGTCTATATGAAATAACTGAAGAACATAGAAGGCAGAGAAGTGAGCGTGCTAAAGGGAAAAATAATCCAATGTATGGGACAGTTAGTCCTATGAAGGGAAAAAAATTTACTGAAAGCCATAAATAGAAAATATCAGAGGCAATAAAGAAAGCTTATCGTCCGCATATGTATGGTGGAACCAATCCATCTGCTAAAAAGGTTAGGAATATAGATACAGGAGAAGTTTTTGAAACGATGACAGAAGCATCAAAAAAATATCCTGGAATTTCTCGTCAGAGTATTAATCATAATTGTGTTGGAAGAACTAAAAAAGCTGGTGGCTTTAGATGGGAATATGTGAAAGATGAATGATATGCTAATATCGTGCCAAGTCTGGGTTCCTTGCCATAAGTAGTGAGCTATGTAAGTTTTTAGCTATGCTCCACTGGGAGGGTAATTGCTAGTATTAGGAAGGCATAGGGAGATAACCTAGGAAGGTGTAGAGACTATTCCGTAAGGAAGTACATTTGAGGTGAAACTCCTCATTTGGAAGTGCAAAGGACCTAAACAATTCGGTTGTAGGTTAAGAGATAGTCCACCCTCATTAGAAATAGTGAGATCAGTGATTTAGGAGACAATTTCTGGAATAAAGGGAAAACGGCGGAAATTAAGAGTCGTGTACTTCATTTATAAGGCGAATGATTGAAGTAACTATTGATATCTCGTTTCTTAGAATCTTTATAGAGGATTTATTAAAGTAGTCCGTATATCGATGATAGAAATGAGTATATTATGAGTAGGAGTTTCATTTCTACTGTGATGATGGCTTCTATTTGTGATACAGATAAGAAAACAGAGCCAATTTGGCTCTGTTTTCCTTAGCTTATCGTTAGGTAAGTATGTCACAGATATGATAAACTTATAGTAGTTAAGAATAGGAAATGTGGTGATTTTGATGTATTATGCACAAATTCGAAAATTTGATACTGCTAATGGAACTGGTATTCGTTCAAGTTTATTTGTATCTGGATGTACGCATTGTTGTGAAGGTTGTTTTAATCAAGATTATAAACATTTCAGATATGGTCATCCGTGGACTAAAGATGTAGAGGATCAATTTATAAACCACCTGACGAATCCTAATGTACATGGCGTAACGATCCTTGGTGGCGAACCCATGGATCAAGTTCGAGATAATGATTTACTTAATTTAGTGCAGCGAATTAAGGAAGAGACGAAGCAAAATATTTGGATTTATTCAGGATATACGTTTGAAGAGATTATGGCACATCCAAAGACGCGTGCTATTTTAATGCATTGTGATGTATTAGTGGATGGTCCATTTGTTGAAAATTTAAAAAATTTAAAACTACGATTTAGAGGAAGCAGTAATCAGCGAATTATTGATATCCAAAAGTCGTTACAAGAAGGACAAGTATGTGTATTGGAAAATTATTAATAGAAGCAGATTTATATGAGAAGTAGCTCAATTCAAGAGTGAGAGTTTAGTGATTCTTATTCATATAAAACAAGGTAGGAGAAGGAGTTTATAGATGAATCAGTTGATTTATTTTGCGAAGGTAAAACCGGAAGCAATTATTCCATCAAAACGTGTTGAAGATGGAGCATTTGATATTTATGCTTGTTTTGAAGAGGATTACATGAAAGTTGAACCTCATGAGACGGTGTTAGTTCCAACAGGAATTGCATCAGCATTTTCAAGTGATTATGTCGCAATTATTAAAGAGCGTGGCTCAACAGGATCAAAAGGAATCGGCCAAAGATGTGGTGAATAAAATTTATATAACTAACACAGTATAATCTCATTATAACCATATAATGAAGTAGAAAAAATTTTGACTTATATGGTCAGATTATGTTAGCGTGTTTTAAGTTTTTAACTTAGACTTGCTTAATGTAATTGATTTTATTTATCAATTATTATATAGATTGATAGGAGATTATACATGCAGAACTATGAATTTAATCCAGATAAGAATGAATTTATTGCTAATTACCAAAAATTAAAATCTGGTAAAAATATGTCAGAATATTATGGGGTTAGTGTTCGAAAAATATATTCTTATGCTCAAAAGATAAATTATAGAAATATTTTAAAGAAAGATATTTCATGGAAACCACAAGATAAAGAGGAATTTATTAAATTGTATAATCAGTTAAAATCATCAACATTGATGGCAGAGCATTATAGAGTTAGTAAGAAAACGATTCTCAAATATGCTAAATCTATTGGGTTTAGGAATGAATATAGAAACTCTTTAACGAAAGAAGAAGTAAACTATGTTTTAGAAAGTTATCATTTAAAAAAGGCAATTACTATAAGTAAAGAGTTAGGAGTTTCTAAATCACTTATTACTAAAACATGGAGAATCAATAATTTAAGTGGAAAGACGTGTAGGAGATACTATATAAATGAGGATTATTTTTTCAATATAGACACAAAAGATAAAGCATATTTTCTAGGGATAATTGCTTCAGATGGATGTGTCTATTATCAACAAAATCCAAATAAGTTAAAGATGTTATCCTTTCAATTTAATATAAAAGATAGGGAAATAATTGACTCTTTTCTTTACTATACAGAAGCAGAGTATAAACCTATTATTAAGAATAAATATATATCTTTACAGATTAATAGTGATAAAATTGTAAATGATCTAGAGAAATATAATATAGTTCAGCGAAAAACATGGATATATGTACCTTATTTTATAGATAATCAACTCATGTGGCATTATTTACGTGGTTATTTTGATGGAGATGGTTCAATTTATCTTTGTGGAAAAGTGAATCCAAGTAATTGGATAATATCTATCTGTGGGAATGAATGTACAATGCATGCTTTTCAAAACTTTCTTAGAACTCATGGGATTGAAAGTCATGTAAGGTTAGATAATAGAAAAGAAAAGTATAAATATGATTTTTATAATTTGATTATTCGTAAAAATAGTGAGAAGATTAAATTTATACAAATGCTATATCATGATTCAGAAAATTTAAGGTTAAATAGGAAATATCTTAAATGTGTTGAATTTTTAAAGCTATATAATGAACGCCATCCTAATTAGAAATAGTTAGGTAATAAAGTGGGGTGTATCGGTGAAGTCCACCAATTTATTGGATAATACCGAGGGCTATAATACCTAATATAGTCTGTAACGCATAGGTAGTGAGCGTAAGTTAGGGATTGCAATAATCTACCCAAGAGCCTCCACCACCCTAACGTAAAGTCGAGGGTGAAAATGTATGCTGGACTTACACGATGGAAAAGTGTAAGAACTAACAAATAAAAAGTTGTTAGGTTAACAATTCGGTCATCGATTCAGGATATCGTGGTGAGTGGTTTATTGCTTTAACGAACCATAATATGAAGTCTTTAGTGATTGCAAAGGAGTCTGTTAAAGATCAGTTTGAAGGATGTATTGTGTATCCTTATGAAAAAGGAATTTGCCAGTGTATGATGGTAGAAGTTCCTAAGCTTCAGATTGAGGAAATGAGTTATGAAGAGTTATTAAAAATTGAATCTGAGCGTGGAACAGGTGCGCTTGGTTCATCAGGTAAGTAAGAAGACAGCGAAAGCTGTCTTTTTTATTTTTACACTTTTTACTAAATAAGATATAATTTTTTAAGAAGGGAGAGAGAGTATGATTCGATTATCACAGAGTTGGGTGCTTTATTTATTAATTTTTGGGATAGCCCCGCTACTTTTATCAGTACGTTCATACATTTGGGGACGTGAGGGATATGCTTTTTTAAATCGTACGAATATCGAAGTAGTAAAAGGATTCTCCATGTTATTAATTATTTTTCAAAGTTTATGTGATCGATTAGTAAATCAAAATCTTTTCACCATTAGTATTTCAAGAAGCGGGATACTAGGAGTGACGCTATTTTTATTTATTTGCGGGTTTGAGGCAATGACTCAATATATGAATAACCGACGTTATTTAAGAGGGTTTATTTTTCATCAAGTGATTAGAATTGTCTGTGTGTTTTTAGTTTGTAATTTCTTAGGTGCACTTGTGAATATTTCAATGGGTGGTCATGATAGTTTGAAGGGCATGTTATATCAGACAGTGAGTTTTCATTTTTCAGATAGAACAAGTGCCTGGTTAATCGGTGCACTTCTTTATTTTTATATCGCATTTTATCTAAGTTATCGAACAAAGTTTAAAATGAACTTATTATTATCGTTCAGTGTAATTTATATTGGGATTAGTTTGGCCGCCAGATGGAATTTTAGTATTGCGTTTTGCTTCTTAGTCGGTGTATTTGTTGCTAAATATAAAAAATATTTATTCCGTTTGATACGTGAATATTTACTGGGCCTTTTTATAAGTTCATTGGTTTCGTTTAGTGGGATTTATTTACTATACCTGAGAGGATTTACGTTCATTTCTCCGCTGGTACCTTATATATTTTTAATATTAGTTTTATGTATATTGATGAAGTTGCAGTGTCGATCACGAGTATTTGCTATGATTGGATATGCAGCTACGGAGTTATATTTAGTTCATGAGTTATTATTAATTTTAGTTTTAGGTTATTCAGAGACACGAAGTAGTGGTTTCTTATTATTATTCTTGATTCTTGCAATGGTTGGTGCCTTATTATTGAAAAATGTCTCTTGTCGAATGTTCTTGGTTCCCAAGCAATATCATGTACAAAAATAGATAGTTTTTGTCGGAAATCGAATGAGTATTTTCTCTTTCTCTTATAATTAGAGAAGGAGGGCGATTTGATGAGTGATGGGTTGATTAAACGAATATTTCAAGGATTAGTAGTCGCGTATATTTTATTATGCTTAATGTTAATATTAGGATCAGTTTTATGTTGAAAATCGGCTTGCTTTAGGCACCGATTTTTTTATTTAATCGTTGTTATTTCCCTAGCTGTTTGTCTAGTGATTATATTAATATCCCAAAGTTTTATTTGATGAGATTTGCAATTTGGATAATTTCTAAGCAGTCAACTTCCTAAATATAGGTGTTGAGGTTAGAGGATTTGATTAATAAAAGTTTAACAATACTATGGGCTCAACTAGTTGTGACAACAATTTTATTTTTATCCAATTTAAGACATACCTTTACAAACAAATTCTATCAAAAAATTTCCTAGGAAAATATCTATAGATTGGTGTCTATTTTTATCAGAGCAATGAAATATTGCGTAATTGTAATAGAGATTTTGTAGTAAGAACTTAAAGTTTTGATAAACTAACGTTTTTAGACTATGAGAAATGATATTCTCAACGAAAACATCTCTCTCATCCATAGTTATCCAATTTTAACTTTCTTTGTCAAATAAGTTCTTTCATAGATTTTTTTCTCATAAGGTGTTAATGCCTTTTTAAATATAGGGGGAGGAATTTCAATGAAAGTACGCATCGCAACAGTAGAAGATGTTCAGGCCTTACATCAGCTTCATTTTGAATTAAATTGTCATCGTCATACATTACAGCCAACAAATTTTCAGGGGCGTAGTGTTGATGAGGAATGGATTTGTGAGAATATTTTGAATGTTGACAAGGATTATTTGGTTTTAGAGATTAAGGATGAAGTTGTAGGAATGGCCCTTCTAGAGAAGAAAGAAGGTCATACGGTTAATGGAAGTGTTCGGTATCGATACTTATATCTTTGTGATTTTATGATTGACTCATCACTTTGCTTACAGAAGTATGGTCATGAGTTATTTAAGGAGATTCGTCGTTATGGTAAAAAGAATTTTCTTTCATATATTCAATTAAATGAGTTAATTAATGATGAGGAACGATTAAAGTTTTTTGAAAAAGAACAGTTATTGGTAACTCAGCAAACATTAAAAAGTGCGATTTAGCTACCCGTTTGGGTAGTTTTTTTATGGTGAAGTTTTAATAGAGAGGATCATCTACTGATTGGTAGAGGGTATTTTTTTTGATGTTTCTTCATAGGCTATAGAGAATGAATGGACAAGACTTGTGGTATTAAGTCAAGTATATGATTGAAAAAAATAGATAAAGATTTTTAAAAGTTGGGCGCACTGAACTAGACCCTCGGCTAATTTTTTAAAAATTTAGCCTAGCGCCAGACAGAAAGGATTCAAAAGCAATCAGTTAGCTTTTGAGTGATACGCTCCTTTCCGGCGTGTAGAGTTGGTGGTTACGTAACAGCGTATCCACCAAACGCACTAATTTTCTAGCGGTTAGGACGAGGGCTCGTTTGTGTTTAAATTTCGGAACTTCATCGTATTTTTTCTGGTAATACAAGCGGTAAGTATCTTCGTGTCGTCTGATAGAGTTGGCAGCTTCAACCATATAATACCGAAGATATTGGTTGCCTGTTCGTGTCAGTGGTGTACGTTCCGATTCAAAGTTTCCAGACTGATTTTTTTTCCAGTAGAGACCGCAATATTTGGCTAATTGGGCTTCATTTTCAAAACGTTCAATTTGACCGATTTCAGCGACAATACCGGCGGCATAAACAATACCGATACCTGGAATACTTTTTAAACATTGGGCTTCTGTTACAATTTCAAAGAGCGCCACAATGCTTTTTTCTAAATCTTTAATCTGTTTTTTCAACGTTTGGATTAATCGTGCATAAGTCGCTAAAACCATGTCTACTGATTCTTGAACGACTTTACCCAATCGATAAGAATCACGAATAGCTTTTTTAATGGTTTTAGCTAATTTCTGTGGATCACTAAAACGACCTCGACCTTTTTCTTGTAGAAGGTTAGCTAAATCTTCTAACTCCATTTCGGCCATTTCATCGAGGGTTAGTGCATCAGAAAGAAGATCGAGCATGGTCGCACCAAAAACAGAGGTATCGAGCTCTTTAGAGAGGGTATTACACTTGTAGTAAAGGTTCTCAAGAAAGTGCTGTTTACATTCGGTGAGTTGATGAACCATTTGATATCTCGAACGAGTCAGACGTTGAAGAGCGATATAGCGTTCCTCTTTTAAAACTGTCTTATTAAATCGTTCAATACGTAAGAAGTCGGCAATACGAAAGGCATCAATTCGATCGTTTTTATCTTCTTCAAAAAGCCCTTTATAACGATGAATGGACTTAGGGTTTTGGATAACGACTTCAACGAGACCTAAGGATTTTAGTTCAAGATCTTCAGATAAAAAAGTTGCAGGATGAAAACTGTAAATCTAAGTAGACTCCATTCCAATCACGATTTTTTCATAGTTAAATGATTGGTGAAACTGGAGAACATCTTCTTTGATAGAAGAGGCACCGTTAATGTTATTAGGAAGGGTAACTTCTTTTAACGTCGTGTCTGAACTATCAAGAAAACAAACATCAAGTTTTTCAGAGCTACCATCAATACCGACAAATAATTTCATGGAAGGGACCTCCTTTCTTTTGAATGAATTTGGAATAAACTCGGATATGGCTGGACATCCCTAGGGTCCCAAACGTGGCGACAACCTCGCGTATAAGTATTCTA
This sequence comes from Turicibacter sp. GALT-G1, assembly GCF_025594995.1. Lineage (NCBI taxonomy): Bacteria > Bacillati > Bacillota > Erysipelotrichia > Erysipelotrichales > Turicibacteraceae > Turicibacter > Turicibacter sp. GALT-G1. Next base: position 30,793 of record NZ_JAMQUS010000001.1, on the reverse strand, counting down.
AAGACTTTAGCTATGAGTGCTGCCCTCAACCCTGTTAAGAAGAGGAACATAGAAAGAGTCGATACAGCTTGTGCGTCTGTCGAACAGTTTGGGTCTGGGTCACAGTCTTCAAATGTAGTCGAACTACAGGAGGAAAAAGTATATTCCTGATGGATCCAATTCCATTACCTATATGATGGAACGTCCGAGGGTATCTGAGACAAAAAGAGATCACTAAATGAATCATTTAGGTAAAGAAAACTCATTCAGTTTTCAAAGAACAATTCATTCCCTAAATGAAGGGCTTAAACTTATTATACGAGGAGGGCTATTTATGAAGAAAGGTTTTGTTGTGATGGGGGGGGTCATCACATGTCTCTTTATTGGAAAGACAGGTTTAGCTTTTGGGCCAAGTAGCGAGTTGTTATATGATGGAATTGATGTGAGCCAGTGGCAGGGCAATATTAATTTTGAAGCTGTGAGTCAGTCTGGGATTGAGGTTGTTTATATTAAGTCGAGTGAAGGTTACTCTGTAGATCCGTATTTCGAGACGAATTATAAGAAGGCGACGGATGCTGGATTAAAGGTTGGGGTTTATCATTATGTGACAGCGACAACGGTAGAGGAAGCACAATCGGAGGCGGCCTTTTTTGTATCGAATCTTGAAGGAAAAACGATTGATTGTCGATTAGCCATGGATTTTGAGTATTTTGGTAATTTATCGCGAAATCAAATCAATGAGATAGGATTAGCTTTTTTACAGACCGTAGAGTCATTAAGTGGAAAAGAAGTCGTCGTTTATAGTGATACATCAAATGCGATAAACATTTGGGATGAGACAATTGCTCAATATCCACTTTGGGTGGCAGAATATGGAGTAGAGAGTCCACAAGCAAATGGTACATGGTTAGACTGGGTTGGATTTCAGTATAGTGATACCGGAATTATTTCTGGAATTGATGGAAGCTCAGTTGATTTAGATTATTTTACGGATGGAATTTTCTTATCTGATGTTTCGACACCTGTTTCAAGTGTACCTGAAGAACAAAGGCCATCTAATCCAAGTGAATCTTCAACTTTGGTGACAACTTATACGGTACAGAGCGGAGATACATTATCAGAAATTGCGGCTCGATATGGAACAACGGTAAATGAGTTGATAAGCTTAAATGGAATTAGTAATCCAAATTTAATTTATCCGGGAGAAGTGTTGAGAATCCCAGGAAGAGTGAGTGAATCAAGTAGTTCTTCACTAACAATATATAAGGTACAGAGTGGAGATACATTATCAGAAATTGCGGCTCGATATGGAACAACGGTAAATGAGTTGATGAGCTTAAATGGAATTAGTAATCCCAATTTAATTTATCCGGGAGAAGTGTTGAGAATCCCAGGAAGAGTGAGTGAATCAAGTAGTTCTTCACTAACAATATATAAGGTACAGAGCGGAGATACATTATCAGAAATTGCAGCTCGATATGGAACAACGGTAAATGAGTTAATGAGCTTAAATGGAATTAGTAATCCAAATTTAATTTATCCGGGAGAAGTGTTGAGAATTCGAGGGAATGTAAGCGGATCAGTGGCAACTTATACGGTACAAAGTGGAGATACATTATCAGAAATTGCAGCTCGATATGGAACAACAGTGAATAGATTAGTCAGCTTAAATGGAATTAGTAATCTGGATTTGATTTATCCAGGAGAAGTGTTGAGAATTCGAGGAAGAATGATTGGATCAAGTAGTTCTTCACTAACAATATATAAGGTACAAAGTGGAGATACATTATCAGAAATTGCAGCTCGATATGGAACAACAGTGAATGAATTAGTGAACTTAAATGAGATTAGTAATCCGAACCTGATTTATCCAGGAGAAGTGTTGAGAATTCGAGGGAATGTGAGCGGATCAAGTAGTGCATCAGTGGCAACTTATACGGTACAAAGTGGAGATACATTATCAGAAATTGCAGCTCGATATGGAACAACAGTGAATGAATTAGTGAACTTAAATGAAATTAATAATCCCAATCTGATTTATACGGGAGAGGTTTTGCGCTTGAGTTTGTTAGATGAGGTATCCGATTCTATGATGGAATGACGATGTGGGAATATGATTCAGATACATTCCAATTTCAATTTATTATTACGATTCCTCTCCCCTCTTAGTAAAGTGAGTGTGAATTTGAAAAAACGGTTAGCCATCAAATGATGACTAACCGTTTTTTTAAGTACTTGTAATGGTTCCACCGTTTGGATGAAGAATTTGTCCGGTCATGTAACTTGAATCATCACTAGCTAAAAAGAGAAAGGCTGGTGCCACTTCAAAAGGTTGTCCGGCTCTGTTCATCGGAACTTTAGATGTTTTTGTTCCGAATGTTTCGAGTGCTTCTGCTGGCCATGAGGCTGGTTGAAGGGGTGTCCAAATTGGACCCGGTGCCACCCCATTTACACGAATGCCTTTTTCAATGAGAGATTGAGAGAGTGAGCGAGTGAAAGTAAGGATAGCGCCTTTGGTTGCACTATAATCAATTAAATGCTTATTTCCCTCGTAAGCTGTTACTGACGTGGTGTTAATGATAGTGCTTCCCCGCTTTAAATAAGGAAGTGCCGCTTGTGTCATATAAAAGAAAGAGTAGATATTTGTTTTAAAAGTTCGATCCAGTTGCTCTTCGCTAATATTTAAAATACTATCTGTTATGAATTGAACGGCGTGGTTATTCACAAGAATATCGATTTGTCCAAAGCGATTAAGTGCTCGACGCACGACTTCACTTGCCATTTCTTTTTTGCTTAAGTCGCCTGGAACAAGGATACAATCTCGCCCGAGCTCTAATATATGTTGTTGTGTTTCTTTCGCATCAATATGTTCATCAAGATAGGCAATGACAATATCTGCTCCTTCACGAGCAAAAAGATAGGCAACAGCCCGACCAATTCCAGAATCACCACCTGTAATAATCGCAACCTTATCTTTTAACTTCTGACTTGATGTTGCATATGGATTTTCTGAGATAGGGCGTGGCTGCATTAAGTATTCGAATCCTGGCTGTTGATCTTGGTGTTGAGCAGGGAAGGTTAAATTGACTTCTTCACATTCTTCACGTTTTCCTATGTACTTATAGACTGGATACATAAAACACCACCTTCACAAGACTTGTAATAATATAAGTATATTTGTTTAGTTTGATAAATATGAAAGATTTCAAGTAGATGAGATTGATGTTCAGAAAATGACATGATATGATAGTTAAGTTGCACTAAAATGTTATATTATGTAAAAATATAATGGGTATTGTTTGATTGTAAACCTTTTACTACTGATAGCTTATGTTGAGAATTATTTAAGACTTTAGTTTTCATGTAGATCATGTAATAGATTTATTTATATTTCTATAGGAGGGAAAGAGGATGAAGGTAAAGGCCATATTGATAGGGGCAATAGGTATTATCCTTTTATTCGGAATTTTACTTACACCAAAGTTGAAAACGGTTTTGAAAACAACGGCAAGTGATGAATTTATACAGTTAATGTACGATGGGGATGTACGAGAATTAACACAGGAACAATTAAAGCAGTATAAAGATGATATTAATCAGGAGTTAACTGAACTGAAACATCGCCAATCATTTGAAAAAATTTATCTTTCTCTTGGGAAAATTGCCTCGTTAGAAGAAAGATATGAGGTCTCAAATAATTATTTATTAAATGTGATTAGTCCTAGTCAGGAGACAAATAAAATGATTGATCTCAAGGTTTATGAAACATTAGCGGTTAATTATATAGCGATGGGAGATATCGAAAAAGGATATTTTTATTTTAATGAGGCAAATAATGTGGCCTATCAATTACGAGATGCTGAACTAACAGCTTCTTTTTATCAGCTTTTTTCTGAAACATTACTAAACTATACAAATCATACTAGCTTTCCAATTTATTTATTAGGTGAGGCAGTTGAATTAACTAATGATTATTATAAGAAGATTCAATTAAGAAAACAATTAGCCTCAGTTTATGAACTAAATGGTTTTTTTGATTTGGCCTTAAATGAATTTATAAGGGCACTAGATATGAGTGTTGAAAAGGGATATGTAGATTTAGAAATTAAAATTTTGGGTCGGCTGAGTTTGTCATACTATTCAAATCAGCGCTATCAAGAATCAATAGAGGTAATCAATCGTTATTTTGAATTGTCTTCAGATGATCCTGATTTAATTTATGTTTCACTATGGCTTCACAATCATTATTATTTGTATGGTTACGAGTCTGTACAGGAAGAATTGAAATCATTAGAAGAAGCAACTTCTAATTTATCGATTGAACAAAAGCATCAACTTTCAATATTTATTGATTTTAATCAAGCCTTTTTTCTTCATTCGGATGGGCGATATGAAGAGTGTGAGATGTATATAAGAAAATTACAGGAATTAAAAACACAAACTAATGTACCAGAATTAACAAGTTTATTGATAGATAAAATGAAATTAGACTTAGCGTATGATAGAGGGGATCAAGGGATAGATTATATAAAGGAGTATCGACGATTATTGTCTGACTTACAACTGACTAACGATCCGGTTGAACGTAAAAGACTGATTATCGATAATGTATTACTCCACTTAATAGAATTAGGTGATTATGAGACGGTTTATCAATACACAGCGGATTTACAACAACCGGTAACTCAAGAAATTACAATAATTAATTCTATCATGAATATGATTCAAAATAGCAGTGATAGCCATTATCTATCTAACAATAATATAACATCTATGCTGCTAAAGTTAGGTGGTTATGTCCTTACCGCACTAGCTGGGATGGGGGTAACTTATAGTGCGTACAGATATAATAGTTACTTAAAATCTTTAAAACAAAAAGCTAAAGATAGTACTATATTCGATCCATTAACAAAGACATTAACGAAAGAAGCCTTGTATGAAACATTAGAATTAGAAATAGAATTAGGTCAGAATGAACTTTATTATTTCTTGTTAATAGATGTTAATGATTTAGGTTCTTATAATGAATCATTTGGATATTTAGCAGGTAATAAAGTCTTGATAGAAATTTCTAATTTGCTAAAAATCTATTTTCCAAATGCTTATATTTCACGTCATTATGGTCAACATTTCATTGTTGTGATAAAAAAACCTAATGAGGAAGAGTTATTGCAGCTTATTACCTCTTTGATTAATGAGATCAGCAATAATGAAAAAATTTCTGCAAAAAGACCGATAACATGCTGTATCGGAGTTAGTAAAGGATATTTAACTAATACATTAGATATTGATGAACAAATTAAATTAGCGACTAAAAAATTACAAATATCTAAACAACGCGGAACAGGAAGTTGTACGATGTAAAGTCATATCAGTTGATATGACTTTTTTAGATTTACCTATAGAAAAGGAAAGTGCTATATAAAACATAAGTCACTAGTTTAGGCTAATGACTTTTTAATTGGAAATATCTTATTCAACAAAATTTGACTGATTATGATACACTAGATACATAGCGAAATATCATTCGCCTTTTTAATACCAAGACTAACTATAGTGGCGCTAAAAGTTTTCAGTGATGAAAAACTTAGCGCCACTTATCTAGATACAAAATGATCAATCATCTCATATTTCAATTTACTCTTAGTGAGTAAAAGAGATGATGATAAGGGGGAGGGAGCTTCAGTGATGAAAATGAAGGAACGATTTGAATGGTTGAAGCAATGGTTTCAATTATATAAAAAACAGTTGATGATAGGTGTCTTAGCCCTAATAGTGATGTTTATCGCTGGGGTGTTTGCTTTTAACTATCAATTAAAAAAAGTATTTAATCAAGCTATTACCTATTATCAAGAAAATGACTTATTTGGATTTGAGGAGATTCGCTATGACTTGTATGCAAAACAAGGAGAGGCATTTGATGCGTTTTTAACACAGGAGGCATTAGAAACATTTGAAAAATTTAAAGCCGAGGATATGAGCTATTATGAGGCGATAGGAATCGCTCAACGAATTGAATCCTTTGCGAATAAATCCTCTAATATTCAAAGTTTCCAGCAACAAATTGAACAGTTAAATCAATCCAGAAAAGTCTTTGAGAAAGCTGAATCCTTTGCCATTAATAAGGAATGGGAGCAAGCCTATTACCATTATCAACAAGTGATTGAGTCAGATCCTAACTATGAGAAAGCACAACAATTAGCTGATTCTGCGAAGCGTTGGTGGATACAAGAGATTCTAGTGGAAGCAGTGACGTATTACGAAGAAGGCGATTATAAACAATCATTGACAACTATTGAAAAAGGATTGGAACTATCACCGAATCATGAAGCCTTTGTTGATTTAAAAGATGCCGTTCATGTTGCAATAACAGAAGGACAAAAAGAAAACAAATGGATAGAATTTAAAGATAAAATCACCTTATCGATTCAGTCGGGAATCGAAAACATTCAAGGGATTTTCAATAAAATCTTTAAGCGATAATAGGGGAGAAATTTGTAGAGATAACATCCTTTTTCGGATAAATATGGTATAATTTTTATTAGTTTTATAAACGGAGGGAATCGGATGAAGCGATTTAAGATTTTATGGATTGTTTTAGGGACTATTGTCGTTTTAGTTGGTGGAGGATTTATCTTCGCTAATTATGTAATTGACTCAACGTTAGGGAAAATGACAACAACAGAAAAGTTAGAAAAAGAAGAGGCAGAAATTAGTGAAGAAGTCATCGCAAAGGAAGAAGAGTCGCAAGTTGTCAATATTGCGATTTTTGGAGTCGATAAAAATGGCGATCAAACCGATGGGCGTAGTGATGCTATGAAAGTTTTATCACTAGATGCTAAAAATAATGTCGCAAAAATTACGTCTATTCAACGTGATACATTAATTTATATTCCAGGTGTGAAACAAGACTTTGAAAAATTAAATCATGCCTATGCTTATGGTGGAGCGACACTAGCGATGCAAACGATTAATTATAATTTTGATTTAGATTTAACACGTTATGTTGCTATTAACTTTGAAGGAGTCCAGCATGTCATTGATGCCATGGGAGGGATTGAATTGGAGATTAAGGAATATGAAGTTCCTTATATTTCAAATGTCTCTAAAAGTGGCTATCAACATCTAAGTGGTGAACAAGCCTTAGGTTACATGCGAGTTCGTTATGCCGATAGTGATTATGTTCGCATGGATCGTCAAACAACGGTGATGAAGGCAATGTTTTCTAAGCTAACAACACTAGGTTATACAGAGTTATTATCATTACTGAATGATTGTTTACCTTATGTTGAAACGAATCTTACAAAAGACGAAATTTTATCGTTAGGAATGCAGGCGTTGAAGGTGGATTTAGGAAATATTCAAACGTACCAAGTACCACGTGGAGGATATGAAGACATTAATCATACCGTAAGTTATAATGGGTATAGTCCACTTTATGTCATGAATAGTTATCAAGACATGGTGAAAGACTTGCATCAAAATATTTATGGTGATGATAACTATGAACCTTCACAAACTGTAAAAGATACCGAAGCAAAAATTTATGAAAAATTCGGATATTTTGAAAAATAAAGTAAAAAACTCTTCTTACTGTTTTGAGTTAGAGGAGTTTTTTTAGTTTTTATTCTGAGGTTACATGAATTTTATACAAAGTTTAGGGTTAACAATTAGGAATAGACCTGCTATATTATTAGTAACAATAAGGGAGTAGTCAACACTGATACAAGTGTGGTGAACATCAACAACCGCGAAGGAGTTTTCTGTTTTATGCGGCATCTTATTGCCAATAACTATCCTTAATGACTAGGATAATAGAGACTCATTCTGGTGTCACTAAGAATCTAAATTTTTCACTTAAAAGGTAAGCGACTTTATTTGTGAAGGATAGTTTAGGATTCTCGACGAGACTTATGTTATAACAACGCTTTTAGTTGGGATAACTTAAGTCTTTTTTTGTATCTTAGTGTGCTTGACTGCTCCTTTTTTTCATATGATTAAAAGGATATGAGCCATTAGACGGATGAGACGAAAGATTAAGTTATCGTAACGAGCTTGAACAAACATAATCAAAAGGAGTGAAACGATGGAATGGATAATTGATTTCATTACTCAGTATGGACTGATTGCAATGTTTTTGTTTATTGCACTTGAGTATGCCTGTTTGCCACTACCAAGCGAAGTCGTGTTACCACTTTCAGGTGCCATGGCCGTTTCAAGTGGAAGGCCCCTTGTCCTTGTGATTATTATTAGTGTGGTTGCAGGACTTTTAGGTTCGATGATTTGCTACAGTATCGGATATAGCGGTGGAAATGCAGTTCTCGATAAAATCATGGATTATTATCCTAAGTCGAGAAAAGGGATTGAATCAACTAGACGCTTTTATAGACAATATGCGACGATTTCAGTTGGAATTGGACGTGTCATTCCGCTATTTCGCACGTATATTTCGTTTATGGCAGGAATTACGAAACAAAACTTGAGCACCTTTTTACTTGCTTCAAGTCTTGGAATTTTAGTATGGAATAGTATTTTAATTGCACTTGGTTACTGGTTAGCAGAGCGTTGGACTGATGTGATGGGGTATTATGACCAAGGAAAGTGGTTTATTTTAGGAGGAGCGGTCGTTGTGATTGCTTTCGTCGTGCTTAAAAAATTACGTCAAAGGAAAGTGGGGAAACTTTAATGGCTCATTTTTATCAATCGTCTCATGATGAAGTATTAAAAGAATTAAAAACCTCAGAACAAGGATTAACACCAGAAGAGGTGAGCAAGCGTCAAGAGCAGTATGGATTAAATGCCTTACTTGAGGAAAAAGAGGCTACCATCTTTCAAATTTTCATTGATCAGTTTAAAGATTTACTCGTGTTCATTTTAATTGCAGCGGCCATTATCTCTATGCTTAGTGATAATGTTGAAAGTGCACTCGTTATTTTAGCGGTGATTACGTTAAATGCGATTTTAGGGACGGTACAAACCGTTAAAGCAAAAAAATCACTACAAAGCTTAAAGGCACTATCAACCCCACATGCGAAAGTTATTCGTCAGGGGGAGAAACAAGAGATTCTATCGACTGAGCTGACCATTGGGGATATTATTTTACTTGAAGCGGGAGATATTGTGAGCGCAGATGCACGACTATTAGAAGCGTATAGCTTACAAGTAAATGAAAGTGCGTTAACCGGGGAAGCGGTGAGTGTCGATAAAGGAACCGATCCGATTGTAACTGAGAATTGTGCCCTTGGGGATCAAACGAATATGGTCTTTTCAAGTGGATTAGTCACTTATGGACGTGGAGTCGCTGTGGTCACCAATATTGGGATGGAAACTGAGATTGGGAAAATTGCAAAGTTAATGAATGAAACAGAAGCCCGTAAAACACCGCTGCAACGAAATTTAGATGCATTTAGTCGTCGTTTATCATTTGTGATTATTGGGGTTTGTATTATTGTCTTTATTTTAAATATGATTCAAGGCGCATCAACGATTGATGCGATGATGTTTGCAGTGGCATTAGCGGTTGCAGCGATTCCAGAAGCTTTAGCGTCTATTGTGACCATCGTCTTAGCTATCGGAACACAAAAGATGGCGAAAGAAAATGCTATTATTAAAAATTTAAATAGTGTCGAAAGTTTAGGATGTGTATCGATTATTTGTTCTGATAAAACGGGAACATTAACACAAAACAAAATGGTGGCCCAGCAACTATATATTAGTGATGAATTAATTCATTGGGATCAACTTCATCCTAATCAGGATCCGGATCGATTACTGATGCTTGCTTGTGGATTATGTAATGATTCAACAACGACCACCCAGCAGCGTATTGGAGATCCAACCGAGTTAGCACTCGTTGATTTATTAGAAAAATATCAAATAGATGAGATGGATCTTCGTAACAAATATAACCGTTTAAGTGAGTTACCTTTCGATTCACAGCGCAAGTTAATGAGTACGCTCCAAATGATTGACGGTCAATCTACTATGCTCATCAAAGGGGCTCCTGATGAATTGTTGGCGCGTTGTCATCAAGTCTTTACTGTTGATGGCATTCGTCCACTTTCAAGTACTGACCAACAAGTCTATCAAGAAATCAACCAACAGTTTGCAAAGCAAGGGTTGCGCGTCTTAGGCTTCGCCTATAAGAAAGTCGATAAAGACGAGTTGGAGATGAACGACGAGCATGACTTAGTATTATTAGGACTCATCTCATTGATGGATCCACCTCGAATTGAGAGCAAAGAGGCAGTCGCAGATTGTAAACAGGCTGGAATCAAGCCAATCATGATTACAGGAGATCATAAAGTAACAGCCAAAAGTATCGCAGCGCAAATTGGGATTTATGAAGATGGCGATTTCGTCTTAGATGGAAATGAACTGGATCAATTATCAGATGTCGAGTTAAAACAAAAATTACCTCATATTTCGGTCTATGCGCGTGTCGCACCAGCCCATAAAATTCGTATTGTTAAAGCGTGGCAAGACTTAGGTCATATCGTTGCAATGACAGGAGATGGCGTAAACGATGCGCCAGCTTTAAAAAGTGCGGATATCGGAATTGCGATGGGAATTACGGGAACGGAAGTTTCAAAAGATGCAGCTTCGATGATTTTAACGGATGATAACTTCGCCACAATTGTGAAGGCTGTCATGACCGGACGTAATGTCTATGCGAATATTAAAAATACGATCACCTATTTATTATCAGGAAATTTTTCAGGAATTTTATGTGTGCTCTTTGCTTCGATTTTTATGTTACCTGTGCCGTTTTATTCCGTGCACTTACTATTCATCAATTTAGTGACCGATAGTTTACCAGCGATTGCAATCGGGATGGAAAAATCAACACGAAACTTATTACAGGAAAAACCGCGTGATGCTCGTGAATCGATTTTAGATACAATAACAATGAAAAGAATTGCAACAGAAGGGGTACTAATTGCAATTGTGACGATGATTGCATACTTTATTGGACTTGAAGAAAGTCATGGATTAGCAGCGACTTTAGCGTTTGCGACGCTTTGTTTATCTCGCCTATTCCATGGATTCAACTGTCGTAGTAAAGAATTTATCTTTAATGTTGGATTATTCTCAAATATGTACAGTATTGGGGCTTTTGTTATTGGATTTATCTTATTAAACTCAATTTTACTGTTACCACAGTTAAACTCACTCTTCATGGTGACAGACATTACATTGAATCAATTAGGAATTATCTATCTATTAGGATTCATCCCAACGCTGATTATCCAAATGAATCGATGGATGAAAACTAATAAAGAATGATTATTTACAAAGTGAAAGATGAATGATAAAAGACAGCCACGCATATACTATTAGTAGCGTGATAGGCAAGTATGACAAAACCGTTCATCAACAAAAAAGGAAGTAATCAGCTAGACTACTTCCTTTTTAAGTTTTGAATATAAGAGTTTCTAGAGCATATTTATAAATGATTCAATATATGTTTACTTGATGGAAAGGGAAAAGATGATTATGGAATTGTTAGAAATGATTGCAATAGGATATCACACGTTTTTATATGTGCCTGTACTGTTAACAGCATCTTATATTTGTACATTTTTCTATCGTTTAATGATAAGGGATCGGGATTGGACGTACGATGTTGGGAAGATTTTTTTAGGCATTATTTCAGTCGTATCGATTCAAATTGTTAAGATGGTCGTTCTTCATTTAGGTGGCACAGTGTTGATGAAGCAATCACTATTATTTTTTCAAACCTTAATTGCTATTGAATTTTTACTTCAAATGACTAGATATTCAATTACACCTAATCTTTTAAAGTCAAAGCTAAGGACCTTATGTTTTATTCCGATGTTATTTTTTGTTTCTGTCACAGTTGATTTCATAATGACTATTTTTTTATTAAAATAACCAAAAGCAAGTTGTCCTAATGATAACTTGCTTTTTGAATTTATTTATCTAAGGACAAAGGTTCAGCCACCTCAAAAGAAACAAATAGTCGACCTTGGAATTGTAATAATCCTTCATCCCCTTCAACAATATATCCGAACTTATTTCTTGGAACTTTTAGTTCCATACGTTGTCCAGTAATAAACTCAAACGTCACATAATAAGTGGTTGATGTTGAATGATGAATGTGCCCATCATGGTTATGATGATGGTGATTAACGTTGGTTCGTTTTGCCACAACCTTCACTCGTTCGGTTTGAATCGGTTTATTTTTATCCTGTGCGTATTGAACAATGCTGTAAATAATCATTCCAATAATAATACAAAAGATTGTAATAAAGAAAATTGGAAATAGACTACTCATTAATGAGAATCCATCAAATCCATTGTAATAACCCATATAACCCCTCCTTATCCTTATATTACTAGTATAATATATCATCGTTAATAAATACTATAGTTTTTATTTGATTATAGTGAAAGGTGAGGTTGCTGTCGTTTTGCTCACAGATAATATCTAACAGAGGAGTTGTTTTTGTCATATTGTCGAGATTTTGTTGAATATAATGTGATAAGGATTTATTTGCAAAAAGGAGGAGTTGTGATGACATCTGAGGAAAAAGAAGCTCGGTTTGAAACCTTATCACTCAGTTTGAAAAAGCGAGATATTTTTAAGGCTCGTGAGTTATTAACTGAAAACTTAAACATATACGAAGATGATAAAGACTTTTTAAATGATTGTTACCATTTAGCTTTAACGGATTCCCTCGTTTTTCAAAAACATAATGATGAAATGTTAGATTACACACCAGCTCACTGGAGCGAAGATATGTATCCTAATTTACTGACTGATTTGAAAAAGAATTTCTCGCGTAAAAGATATCATTTAGCCATGGAGTTAGCTTTATACTTTTATGAACAAAAGCATCAACAAGAAGAAGAGGAAAATGAAGAAGAATTAGAGATTGAACTTAAACCAAAGAAAAAGAAAAAACCTAAAAAGCCCAAACGCGTCATACCACTTGAACAAAAATATACACTCACTGGAATTGGTACGACGAGCCTTTTGTTAATTGCAATGATCATCCAATTGTTGATGAGTGGAGAATAATTTCTTTTAATAGAAATGCTAGCAGCACTTTAATTAATGACTCATATTTTAAACAGTACGGGGTTCCTTATAGTAAGCGAATCAGCGTAGATTGTTTAAGGTGGTCATTAATTTTGTGTTGCTTTTTTTAGAGAGCAAAACAGTGAAAACAACATGAATCGAATGCGGTTTAAAATTTATTCACTATTAGTAATAAAGTTTGATGAGATAGTTAGTAGTAAAACTTTTTAAGTGTACAATCGATATAAAGTTATTGGGGAAGTTTAATTTAAGAATTTTTTAAGGAAAAGGGGTTAAACTTAAGTCTATCTATTTTATTCCACGAATAAAATAAGAAGTGAAAATTCGGTTGGGACATATGGACTCCCATTTATTTCTCATTGTTTAGCTTCATTTTTCATGATAAAAATAGAGTAGAAATACGTATTAAAAATCACTATCATTAAAGTAATATATGAGCCCAGATAAGTTTTTACATGGTAAAAATTAAAGCCCTGACAGAGGAGGATACATTTCGATTGGAAATGGCAGGGGGACTATAGGTTGTCTTAGTACTAAAGTATTTTTATAACTAAGACTGATTCTAACAATGCCAAAAACATTTTAGTTTATATGCAGATTGAGTTTTAATATAGGGAGGGATTCAAATGCTTAATCAGGAGAGAACGAAGCGGTTGCTACGAACTAATTGGTATTATAGTGTTTGGATTATCTATTCCTTTGTATTAACCTTTATCATGCAATGGGTTCAATTAGGATCATTGCCTAATGTTTTGCAATTTATACACGAAAGTACCTTTTATTTTGTAGTTAATTTTGGTATCGTACTGGCCAGTATGAGCCTTGTTTTATTAGTTAAACAAAAAGTTTTTATGTTTTCTTTAATTACATTTTTGTGGAGTTTTTTATCACTAGCAAACGCTATTGTGGCTCATTTCCGTGGAACGCCACTGATGTTTTCAGACGTCTTTCTTATTAAAGAGGCAGTCAAGTTAGTCGATTTATATTTTACACCGGCTACGATGATTACTTTTATAAGCCTACTTGTTATATTAATGATTGTCATCGGCTTCTTATGGAAGATTAAGTCTCCTGTCAAAAAGATAGACTACGTTCTGTGTGGAGTTATTTTTTCATGTACTACATTAGGACTGTACACAGTCGAGCAAAATGATTGGATGGCGCCGATTAAGTCAAACTATATGAAAAGTTATCAAACGTATGGATTTTCATATTCAATCTTAAATTCGATTTATCCTTATTTAGGGTCAAATCAACTAGTTTATGATGAAAATATAGATGAGATTATGAACGCAATGTCTTTACCAGTAGCAGCACAGATGCATTCAACTATCGACTCTGATTCTCCGTACAATTTAATTGTCGTTCAGTTAGAGTCGTTTATGGATCCGTTATTAATTCAAGGGGCTGAGTATAGTGAAGATCCGATTGCGACGTTCCGTGCATTGACGGAATATTCACCCAATGGCTATATCACAGTTCCGACATTTGGAGCGGGAACAGTCATGACCGAGTTTGAAGTGTTAACATCGATTTCCATGTCCGCTTTAAAACCAGGAGAAATTCCATACGATCAACTACTTTGTACAACACCTGTTCAATCGCTAGCGACAATTTTCAACGCTAAAGATTATCAAACGACATTTTTACATAACTATGAAGGGAATTTTTATAACCGTCATTTAGCGATTCGAAACTTAGGTTTTGATGTGTATGTTCCACTTGAATATATGGCAGGTGATCATGGCGTTCATCAAATTGATAAAACAGATGATGGACTATTATTTGATTATGTCATTCAAGTGTTAGAACAAAGTGAGGAAGCAGATTTCATTTATGCCGTAACAGCTGGAACGCATCAACCGTATAGTCTTACTGATGGAAATGATGCGGAAATTATCGTAAGTGGTGACTTAAGTGAAGAATATCGTCTACCATTACAGGACTATGTTAACCGTATGCATAGCCTAGATGAACAAATTAACCGTATCGTAAATTATGTAAATAACTCAGAAGAACCAACACTACTTGTCTTCTTCTCAGATCATTTACCAAACTTGTCAGCTGTTACTGATGAAAGTACATATGATGTGGATTTATATCAAACACCCTATTTAATTTATAGTAATGCAGCGTTAGAGCCTGTTCTACCTTATGAAAACATGACCTCTTATCAATTAGGAGCATATGCCCTTAATTTATTAGGAATTGATTCAGGCGCGATGCACAAGATTCATGACATCTATGCAGATTCTGATGATTACCAAAACATCCTAGATACCGTGCAAAAAGATTTACTATACGGTGAAGGCCGCTTTTATGAAAACCAATTGCTTCCATCTAGTTCAAATCTCTTCTTTGGATTAGGAGAGCTTAGCATTGAATCAGTAGAGCAAACTGGCAATGTGTTATCAATTCACGGTAATGACTTCTCTTCAGAAAGTCGTGTTTATTTAGATGGAGAGGCTTTGAGTACAACCTTTGTCTCACCACAACTATTGCAAGTAGTGGCACCAAGCCAAACATATCAAACCATTGAAATCAAACAACATAGCGGTGTAAATCAAGCAATTGGACAAGGGATTCAGATAACAATATCGCAATTAAATTAGATTTAAGGGATTAGCGTCGTATTTGATAAAAAGAAAATTATTAAAATAATTTAAATGGATAGTATAGAGATACAATATTAAATAATTAAAGGGCTGTAATGTGTTTTTAACATTCAGCCCTTTTTATATAATCATTCCACTTATAGGATTAATGTTTTTTAAGACTTTTAATGACAAATATAAACAATATACTTTATAATAAAAAAAGGTATATCTATATAAGGGAGAGATGAAAGTGAAAAAGCACCCTAAATATTTGAGAGTGATAAATGCTTTAATATGTATGTGCATATTAATATCTCATTTACAGGACTTAGTTATTGTGGCAAATGCCTCAATAATAGATTCAAGTAGCTCTACTTTAACAGAGATTAGTGATGGGGGATTGAATGAAAGTACTGAAGAGAGTGAAGATTCGTTCAATACAGTGGAAAATAATGAATCTAATAGTACCTTTATTGAAGAAGAAAGTAATGAGGAGGAATTACCTTCTCAAGAAGCTATTGATATTGATGATGTATCAATAAATGATGAGATTGACTTAGAGATAGAACAAGAAGAAACTGAGTCTATTGCTGCACAGTCAATCAATTTAGTTTCAGAAGATACTGAAAGTCGAAGTGCAGGATCAGGACTTGTACAATTTAAAGTAGAGGGAACTACAACATGTGGCTACAACCATAATCTTTATCCAAATAGAGGGAAGAGTGAACATGCAACGTATATTAACTCTTGCTATGTTAACGACGCACTATATTTAGGAGAAGATGCCGATTATTATTATATTTATATTTCAGGTTATGAAGGAAAAGTTCTTAAAGAAGAACGACAAGGAAATGTTCGCATCATAGCAGAATATATTCCTGCTAATCCAGTAAGAACTGCATCTTTAGGATTAGAAGAAGCTGAAGTATTAGATGTACCTTATCTAAATTATGCTGATCAAACATTAAATGAAAAGGAAAAAGCAATTAGTTTAGCTTCAACGGGGACAGTTCAATCACCGTCATATTATGCAAATGAAGGTGGAACGTTAGTTCATTACATTACAAAAAATGTAACAATAGATAGAAATTATTCAAAGATTATTGTTGGTTTAGCACCTGAATGGATGCAACAAGGTTATAAATATTATAGTTATGATGGAATATATTTCTATAATAGTTGGCAAAATATCCGAGTGAATGGTAATGGTGCTATTAATGAGAATAGTCCATTTTATAATTATTATCAGTATCTTTCATTACGCTCTAGCTCTAATTATAATGCCCAAACACTCGATAATTATACAAACAATAATGGTGGATCTGGAGGTAAATTAGTTAATACCGGACAATATTTTAATGCAGTTCGAAATAAATATGGAGTTAATGGAACACTTCAGTATGTGATGGGGATTCATGAAAGTGGATGGGGAAAAAGTAGCATTGCAATGAATAAAAATAATTTATTCGGAATTAATGCAACAGATTCAAATCCAGGTCAAGATGCAAATCATTTTAACTCAGTAGAAGACTGTATTTACACACATGCACAGCGTTATATTTCATGGGGGTATACAGATCCTATTGATGACTGGCGTTATTTTGGAGCTCATGTTGGAAATAAAGGTAGCGGGATGAACGTTAAGTATGCATCTGATCCATTTTGGGGAGAAAAGATTGCTGGATGGTATTATCGCCTAGATCAAGCAAACGGAATGAAAGATTATAACTCATATATTATTGGAGTTAAAACTGCTAATAAAGTAGTCAATGTATATTCTTCAAACAACACGTCATCTAAAGTGTTATATCAAACTAAAAATAAGAAAAGTAATCTGAAAATTGCTGATTATCCATTTTTAATTGTAGGAGAAGAAGGTGGATTTTACAAGGTGCAAACAGATACACCAATTGTAAATGACAACCCATCTTATAGCGCAACTTATAATTGGGATAATTCGAAAGGTTATATTTCTAAAGAAAGTATTAACTATACTAGTAAATCACTAAATGGTTGGATTATTGATCAAGGATACAAATATTATTATCAGAATGGAACAAAAGTAACTGGTTGGTTAACCTTAGATAATAAAAAGTATTACTTCAATTCATCAGGACAAATGCAAACTGGATGGATAAAATTAGGTAATAAGTGGTATTACTTGAACCATGAAGGTATCATGCAAACCGGTTGGCTGCAATTAGATAATAAGAAATATTATTTAAATGCTGAAGGTATCATGCAAACTGGATGGTTACAATTAAATAATAAATGGTATTATTTCTATGAAAGTGGAAGTATGGTAAAAGGTTGGGTTGAGCGACCAGATGGATGGTATTACACAAACAATGAAGGTATCATGCAGACTGGCTGGATTAATATATCAGGAAAAACATATTATTTGACGTCAACTGGTAAAATGCATAGTGGATGGCTACAACAAGGTAGTGAGTGGTATTTCTTCTACGAAAGTGGAAGTATGGTTAAAGGTTGGGTTGAGCGACCAGATGGATGGTATTACACAAACAATGAAGGTATCATGCAGACTGGCTGGCAAACTATCAATGGTAAGAAATATTACTTCTATTCTTCTGGATTAATGGCTACTAATACAGTCATTAATGGCTATAAAATTGGTGCAGATGGAGCAGTAATTTAAAATTTAATTAATAGAAAAGAGGATGATGGTAAAGTAAATTTATCATCATCCTCTAATATGCTAAAAGATGATGATTGAAAAGTATTAATAAGCTAAAATCAATTTATTAATACTTTTCATATTTTTTTATATAATAAGCGCATCATAAAGAGGTTAAAGAAGAAAAATATTTGCTATTAAGAATGATAGTATTTTTATAATAATTCTTTGTATCACTTTTATGATTATTTTTAAAAAGGATATGAAAAGTATTAGAAAACTAGGAAGGTGTGAGGGTTATGAGTATCTTTGATATAAGTATTATTATTCCTGTTTACAACACAGGAAAGTTAGTGGAAAAATGTTTATTACCTTTGTTGAAACTGGATGATGATTCACTGGAGGTTATTTGTGTAAATGATGGATCTAAGGATGATTCATTAGAAATATTAAGAGAGATTAATGAGCAATTTCCAAAGATGAAAATTATAAATAAAGAAAATGGTGGCTTATCAAGTGCCCGTAATTGTGGATTAGAGGTGGCAACAGGAAAATATATATTCTTTCTTGATAGTGATGATTGGCTAGATATTGAGTCGTTTTTGAGTCTAAAAGATTATTGTAAGGGTGATTATGATATTATTCATGGAAATTTTGATTACACGTATGAAGATCAAGATCCTATTAAGAATAAACCGCAGTATGAAGTAGAGGGGATAAGTGGTCAAGAATTTTTAAATAAAGCATTATTGACTAATCAATTTTCGATACCAGTGTGTATTAACTTATATAAAAGAAGCTTTTTACAAGATAACCAATTGAAATTTATGGAAGGTATCTTTCATGAAGATGAAGAATTTAATATCAAAGCTTTTTCATTAGCAAATAACGTTGCAAGTAAAAATATCTACTTTTATCAGTATTTTCAACGACCCAACTCAATTACTAACAATGCAAGTAACGCTGAAAAAAGGTTTCTTGATATTTTGAAAATTGCAAACGAGGTTCAATCATACTGTAGAGTGCATGATTTTGATTCTTCTTTTAACAAAGTGATAGATACTTATATGTCACTTGTTATTATTTCGGGGTATATTAGGATTAGAGACAAAAAAATAGCCGATAAATATTATTCGAAAGTAAAATCAATGAAGTTATACCAATCAATAACACCGGTTAAACTAGAATTTTTGGTTCTTAGAATAATGTTAAAATATTGTCCTAGATTATTTTTTACTGTATACCGATTATATTTTGATTTAACCAGTAAAAAAGTCTAACAAGTTTAGCGTTATTTAAGATACAGTAAAGGAGAAAGAGAGATGAAACTTTTATTAGTTATCATTCTATTATTAGCGTATTTTTATTATATAGGAAATTATATCTATCAAATTTTTAATAAATATTTATATTGGAATAAATTCAAGTTCCCACTTGGTTTTATAACGACGATTGGGATAATTCAGCTTGTTTCATTCCCGATGACTTATCTTCATGTTTCCATGAAGGTAGCAAGTATGGTTTATTTGTTTATTTTGGCAACACTGTTCTTATTGGCAACTATTTATTTTATTTGGAAGAGAATTCATCATTTCTCTGTATCTTCAGAAAAGAATTTAAGAGAACATTTATTTTTGGGGTTAATTGTAATAGGATTTAGTGGTTTACATCTTGCTTTAACGTTTTTCACAAATTCATTGAATGTTGCTTCCTCTGATCAAAGTTTTTATATTACATGGGTTGAAAATAATGTGAGTGCTGATCAAATTAACATGATAACCCCCTTAACTGGTGTTATCAGTCCGCTACATTTATTTTATAATTTCCAATCATATTTAGTTTTCTTAAGTTTTATTAGTCAAGTGTTTGATGTTCCAAGTATTCTCATCTCAGTCTGGGGTACGCCTATTATTTTATTAACATTAATTTCTACTAGTATTTTAAATACATGTAAGTATTTTAATATTAAAAATAAAGGCTTAATTTTATGTTTCTTTATAATCGCATTTACATTTAATTTTTGGCCGATTGAAGGCTTAACGAAATATAATATGTGTATTGGATATTTAAGAAGTTATATCTTTGTCTTTGTTAGCATTTTATACTATGAATTATTTAATAAAAATAAATTAAATCATATTTTTACTAATTTAGTTTGGTTAGCAGCAATTGCGGTACAATCAACTACTTTATTTAATGGTTATCTATTTATTGCGGCCCTCCTTTTATATGATTTATTTATCGCTAAGAAAAAGCTGATTTTTGAATTATTCAAAAGTTCACTCGCGCTACATTTATATCTCTTCTTCTTTTTAAGATATTTATGGCATTATAAAATATCAACTGCAGGATTAATATTAGTTTTAATTGGACTATTGATAGATAGAATTCCAACAATGAAAGAACAAATCATTTCTTGGTTTTATCATGAGAATATGAAAAAGTTGATTATTTTGGGATATAGTATATTGATATTACTAGTATTAATCATAGCTAACTATGGTTATATAAATCCACCAATTAGTAGTAGTTATTTTATTGAATATTTATCGAATTATTACTTTAATAATACTTATTATAGTTTTATTCCATTTTCTTTATTAGATACAGCATTAAAGTTAATTTTCTTAGCTTTAAATGTTTATTTAATAACCAAAGTTAAAACTTTAAAAAATCCAATAAAGTTCTTTATTCAACTACAAATTATCTTTTTCATTTTCTTATATAATCCATTGGTATCACCATTTCTTGGTACGTTTATAACAGGATCAGTATTTTTTCGTATCAGAGATGTTATCTATTTTGTCCCATTTACTATAGTTTGTTTCTTATATGCGATGGAACATTTTAGATATGGAAAGAAATTGATTGTAGGTCTTACGATGCTATGTAGTCTATTAGGAGTTATAAATATTTATGAATATTTAACGTTCGCCCATAATAGAATTCCAGATTCAATGCAGTATGATTATGTCTATCGATTACCGAGTGATACCGTAAAAGTTGCTCAATTTTTAGATGAGTATATTACAAATGAATTATCAGTCGATGGCCAGGAGATAGATCGACCACTAGTTTATAGTGTGAATCGTCAAATAAACTATTTTTCACATAGTTATGAAATGTTTTATACTATTCATGAAGAGCGAAATTTAAAAAATATGAATATGGAAGAAAGTTTAAAAGCATTAGATAAGTATGCACTAGAAGAGTTAGTTGTTCACTCTGAAAATTATAAAGATGAGCTTTATAGATACGGTTGGATGCTCTTAAAGCATAATATCGATTTTATTGTTTTAGATAATAGTGTTTCAAGGAGTATTAAAAATATGACAACTCAGTACTATGATAAAATTTATAATAATGATACATTTAGTGTTTATGAGTTAAAGAAAAGACGATAGGTTTTAATTAAAGGAGAAAAGAATGTACGATGTAAGTGTAATTATTCCAGTCTATAATTCAAGTAAATATTTAAGAAAATGTCTAGATTCAATTGTTTTTCAAACATTAGAGAATATTGAAGCTATCATTATTGACGATGGTTCAACAGATAACTCATTACAGATTGCTAAAGAATATGAACAAAACTATCCGCATAAAGTGAAGGTGTATAGTGTCCCGAATGGGGGGCAGGGGATTGCACGTAACTTTGGTGTCACAAAATCAAGCGGAGAGTTTATAGCGTTTGTGGATTCAGATGATTATGTTGATTTAAAGATGTATGAGACATTAGTGACTTATGCTAGAAACCATCAATCAGATTTAGTTATTTGTCCGTATAGCCGTGTGGATGAAGCAGGAAATTTACTACATACTGAGATGCAAAATGTTGAACATTCAGTGACTAGTATGAATAGTGGACCAACAAATAAATTATTTAGAAGAGATATATGGATCAATAATTCTGTAAGATTCTCAGAAAATTTATGGTATGAAGATTTAGAGGCAACATTAAAGTATGTTTTCAATTGCGAGACAATTGGCTGGATTGATGAAATGCCGTTATATTATTATGTCCAACGTTCTAATTCCTCAATTAATTTATATGATGAGCGAGTTAATGATATTTTTAAAGTTATTGATAATGTCTATGAATATGTCAAGGAAAGAAACTTATTAGAGAGTCATTACCAAGAAATCGAGTATCATTGTATTATGCATTTAGTTTTCGGTCATTTATCAAGATGTGTTGGGGAGAAGAGCTGGATCAAAGTTAACGGATACATTAAACAAACGAAAGCATATTTACAGGAAAAATTTCCAACATACTATAAAAATAAATACTTCAAGTGGGAGAATATTAAAGATCAATCTCTTTTCATGAAAGTATTAAAAGTAGTTGGATTACGTTTATTCTACTTTAATTTATTTGATAGTATTTTACTAGTCTATCGAGTGAAAATGAAGTTTAATAAAAATATTAAGAGATGGTAATTCAGCCGTTAAATTTGAGAGGTGCAACAATGGAAAATGAAGAGTTAAGAAAATTGCAACTTTATCAATTAGATATTTTAAAAGAAGTGGATCGTATTTGTCAGAAACATCATATAAAATACTATATTTCTTGGGGAAGTTTGCTCGGAGCTGTTAGGCATAAAGGGTTTATTCCATGGGATGACGATATCGATATCTCATTATTTTGGGATGATTATGTTAAATTTATGGAAGTATGTCAGGAAGAGTTAGATGAACGCTTTTTTCTACAAAATCCAGAAACAGATTCAGGATACTTTAGACCATGGGCTAAAGTTCGTATTAATGATACAACTTCTATGGACAAAGAGTTAGATTTTGTAAAAATGCATTGGGGAATCTGTATTGATGTATTCCCAATTATCTCGATTCCAACAAAAAAAAGTAAGCAGCATTATCAAAAAGTGTTAATTATTTTATATCAAATCATGTGCTTTGAGCCATTAATTAGATCAATGGTAAAAGATAATAAAAGTTTAAAAGGTTATTTACGTGCGTGCTTATATATTCCATATATTGGATTTTCTATTATTCCATCTAAATTAAAGAGAGCAGTGAAAAAAAGGATACTTCAGAAAATTATTGACTTACAAGAAAAAAAATCTCCTCTTTGTGGAGAGGCCTTAAGTATGAATTATGAAAAATCTATTGTTCCAACACAGATGTATGGGGAACCTGTTCGAGTTGAATTTGAAGGTCAGGAATTTAATGCACCGGAAAAGTATATTGATTACTTAACAAACTTTTATGGAGATTTTATGAAGTTACCGAAGGAATCAGAACGAACAGGACATGGAGATACGATTATTAGTTTTGAGTATCAAGCGAATAAATAGTCGAAAAGGTGTGAGATTAATGCCACACCTTTTTGATTGTTGAATAATTTGTAATATCGCTAATAGGCATTTACTATGTTATCGATTGATGTTAAAATTTTGTAATATACTGTTGAACAAAAGAAGGTGAAGAAGAATGAGTCCTATCAAATATATTGGTATTTTTGATTCCCCCTACTGCTTATTAATATATTTATTAAACTTTACAAATCAGGTGGATGAAACTTACTTTTTTATTTCAGATGGAATCAGCCCGAGTATTACCAAAAACTTACCAAAAAACTTTCATGTGATGAGTAATCAAAAGTTAAAGAAGAAATCTTATTTGTTAAGAAAATTAAGTGAGTTAGGTGCGGTTTTAGCTTTGAATCGAATACTTGGTAAAGCGATTAAGCCCTATAAAAAGGAGATAGTTCAAGCTTTTGGCCAGGATCATATCCCAGGAGGTAATTATTTTGTTTCCCATTATCCTTTTACATTGCTTGAAGATGGATTGGCTAATTATACAGAAATTAAAGATTGGACAAATCTTAGTTTATTTTATCGTATTTTATATAAAGTTTTTGGAATTCGCCAGACCTTTGGTTTAGATGATAATGTAAAAGATATTTATTTAACAGGATTAGCAGAAATTCCAAGTTGCATTAAAGATAAAGTGCACCTTATTAATTTAAAGGATTTATGGCGTAATAAGTCATTGTCTGAAAAAGAAAAAATCTTGAACATTTTTAACTTCAATTTAGAAAAAATAGAGGAAATGAAAGATTATCAATACTTATTACTCACTCAACCATTATCTGAGGACTGTTTAATGACTGAAGAAGAGAAGGTTAATCTTTATAAAGAAATTGTTAAAGACATGGATGAAGACTTATTATTAATTAAAGTTCATCCACGCGAGGTCACAGATTATAAAAAACATTTTCCAAAGAGTTATGTGCTATCAGAACCGTTCCCAGCTGAGTTGCTACGTTTTAATGAGATTCAATTTAAAAAAGTGATTACGTTATTTTCAACAGCAGCTAATGATTACTTAGATTCAGAAAGTGAACTAGTATTTGTAGGAACTGAGTGCCATCAAGCTTTAGTCAATCAATTTGGAATTATCCGCTATAATAAGAGGATGAATAAACTAGAGAAAATAGGATGAAATTATGAAAGATAACTTTATAAAATCAAGTGCCATTTATTTTATAGGAACACTATTACTGAGAGGAATTTCCTTTTTTACACTTCCGATTTATACAAGGTTGATGCTTCCAGAAGATTATGGATTATATTCATTATTTACGGCAAGTTTATCAATTGTCACTATTTTTATTGGACTACAAATTCAGGGAACGGTCAATTTAAGTTATAATAGTCGAAGTGAAGAAGAATTCGAATCATATGTCGCTAATATATCAATTTTTCCGTTTATTATTTTACTTTTATGCTTAGGAGCTTTAGTAATCATCCCAAGTTTGATTAATGTCTTACAAGTGCCATCTTTAATGTATGGTGTAATGATGTTAGTTCAAGCATTTATTGGAGTTGTTGTGAGCATTTACACTTCCGAGTTAATTATTAAGAAACAACCGAAGAAGCATTTATGCTTCTCTTTAGTATTCACCTTATTAACTGTTCTATTATCAGTTAGCTTTGTGTTAATGATGAGAAATCAGTCGTATTTCGCGATGGTGATGGCGAGTACATTAGCTAACACTATTGTTTTTAGTTATATTTTTATAAAATATGTTAAGAGAGTTAATGTTAAATCTTTAAAGCAGGATTGGTTACATGGTCTAAAGCTATCACTACCATTAATCTTTCATGTTTTATCTCATCAGGTGTTAAATGTGGCTGATCGTTTTATGCTAGCTTACTTCAAAACAGATATTGATGTTGCTATTTATAGCGTAATATATAGTGTAGGAGCGATTGTTCAGATGATTTGGACGTCAATTAATAATGCATGGGTTCCATGGTATTTCGATCATTTAAGAGAAAAATGCTATGATTTAATTAAGGTTTATGCTAAACAGTACATTATCTTCTTTTCCGTTGGAACGACCTTATTCTTACTAGCGTCTCCTGAAATAACACTAGTTTTAGGAGGTAAGCAATATGAAAGTGGAATTTATTCTGTTCCATTAATTGTACTTGCTTATTTCTTTGTTTTTCTTTACGGGTTTTATGTTAATTATGAGTTTGCAAAAGAGAAGACAACCATTATTCCAATTGCTACTTTACTAGCGGCGATCGTAAATATTGTCTTAAATATTTATATTATTCCGAAGTACGGCATTATAGGTGCTTCATTTACAACAGCTGTTTCATACTTCTTAATGCTAATGTTCCACTATATTGTCGTTGTAAAAGGAATGAAGCATCGAGATTTTCCAGATTATTATATGTGGATAAGTATATTCGCTATCTTCATAAGTATGTTAGTGACTTATTTAGCTATTCATCATTTTATTATTCGATGCATCTTGTGTATTAGTATTATTATAGTATATTCACTGTATTTGTATTATTTTGTTATGAAAAGAAATCAACTTAAATTAATAAAAAAATAGGAGAAAAATATGAAATCAAATAAAAAATTCCTCGCTTTGATTCCAGCCCGTGCAGGTAGTAAAGGGATTAAAGATAAAAATATTATCGATTTAAAAGGAAAACCATTAATTGCATACTCAATTGACGCCGCCTTAAAATCAAAATATATTGATCGCGTCGTTGTTTCAACAGATGGAGAAGATATTGCAGCAGTAGCGAAGGAGTGGGGAGCAGATGTCCCATTCTTAAGACCTGATTACTTAGCATCAGACACAGCAAAAACGATTGATGCCGTATTGCACTGTATTGAAGCATTAAAAAAAGCAGGAGATTCTTATGACTATCTTGTTTTATTACAACCAACACAACCATTACGAAAGCCATTCCATATTGATGAAGCAATTGAGAAAATGTTAGAGTTAGAAGCTGAGTCATTAGTTAGTGTTTCAAAGGTTAAAGAGCATCCAGTATTAATTCGTACAATTGGTGAAGATGGAAAACTTCAAAATTTATTAAATTGTTCAAGTACGGTTCGTCGTCAAGATTTCCCTGATTTTTATCGAGTAAATGGAGCAATTTATATTAATAAAATTGATGAAAATTTAAATGAAACAACAAGTTTAAATGATAATATCATTCCATATGAAATGGCACATGAGTATGATGTTGATATTGATGAATTATTAGATTTAAAAATTGCAGAATTAATGTTAGAAGATAACTAGGAGGAAATTTAATGCGCGGTTTTACAATGATTGACTTAGCAATTGTCATCATTTATTTAGCTGCAGTTTTATTTGCAGGAATGTATTTTTCTAAGAAAAAGATGACAGGAAAGGAATACTTTAAAGGAGATGGAACGATTCCGTGGTGGGTGACATCAGTTTCAATCTTTGCTACCTTACTAAGTCCAATTTCTTTTTTATCAATTGCTGGAAACTCTTATAATGGAACTTGGGTATTATGGTTTGCTCAATTAGGAATTTTCATTGCTGTTCCACTAACCATCCGATTATTTTTACCCGTGTATAGTAAGCTAAAGATTGATACGGCTTATCATTATTTAGAACTTCGTTATAAAAGTAAAGGGCTTCGAGTACTAGGAGCTTTATTATTCATTATTTATCAAATCGGGCGTATGTCAATTATTATGTACCTACCTTCAGTTGTATTAGCTCCTTTAGTTGGGATTAATATTAATGTTTTAATTATCATTATGGGAATTATTGCAATTGTTTACTCATATGGTGGTGGATTAAAATCAGTATTATGGACAGACTTTATTCAAGGATTAGTATTAATTGCAGGTGTTGTTTTCACGTTAATCTATTTAGTATTCTCAATTGATGGTGGAATAGGAACGATTTTTACCACATTACAAAATGGTAAATTTTTAGCTCCAAATGAAGTTGTTTTTGATCCGAATATTCTAAAATCAAGTGTCTTCATTATTTTAGTTGGAGCAGGAATTAATACGTTTTCTTCTTACATTTCAAGTCAAGATGTTGTTCAACGCTTTACAACAACAACAGATATTAAAGAATTACGCAAGATGACATTTGGAAATGGATTTTTATCAATCGGAACGACAACGGTTATTTATCTAATTGGGACAGCTTTATTTGTTTTTTATCATCAAAATCCACAATTATTACAAACAGCACATCAAGACCAAATTTTTGCATCGTTTATTGTTTATCAGTTACCGATTGGAGTTTCAGGAATTTTAATCGCTGCAATTTATGCTGCCTCTCAATCAACGTTATCAACGGGGTTAAATTCTGTGGCAACGAGTTGGGTTCTAGATATTCAAGATAGTTTTAATCGTCAAATCTCTGAAGAAAAACAAACAAAGATTGCAAAGTTAGTTTCACTTGGTGTTGGTATTATTGCGATTATTGTTTCAATGATTTTAGCGAATGGAGAAATTAAATCGGCATATGAATGGTTTAATAGTTTTATGGGATTAGTACTAGGAGTCTTAGCAGGAATCTTTGTGTTAGGAGTTATCACTAAAAAGGCGACAAGTATGGGAGCTTATGCAGGATTTTTTACATCTGCTATTATTGTGATTAGCTTAAAGTATAATCATCCAGAAGTTACATCATGGAGTTATGCAATTATTTCAATTGGAGTCTCATGTATTATTGGATACATTATTAGCTTAATTCATTTAGGTATAAAAAAGCAAAAATCAGAAAATTGTTAATAGACGGGTATAGGAGATGAATGGAATGAAAAACTATATGCAAATTGGAAATCGAAAAATTGGTGAAGATTATGCACCATTAGTTATTGCCGAGATTGGAATTAATCACGAAGGATCATTAAAAACAGCGTTTGAGATGGTAGATGCGGCTTATGCAGCTGGTGCGGAAGTAATTAAACATCAGACACATGTTGTTGAGGATGAAATGTCAAAAGCCGCAAAAGAAGTGATTCCAGGAAATACAGATGTTTCAATTTATGACGTCATGGCACGTTGTGCTTTAAATGAGGAAGATGAGATTAAATTAAAAGAATATGTTGAATCTAAAGGAATGATTTTCATCAGTACTCCATTTTCACGTGCAGCAGCGGAGCGGTTAGAGCGTATGGGGGTTCAAGCCTATAAAATTGGTTCAGGAGAATGTAATAATTATCCATTAATCGATTTAATTGCCTCATACGGCAAACCAATTATTTTATCAACGGGAATGAATGATATTGAAAGTATCCGTAAATCAGTTGAAATCATGGAGAAACACGGGGTTAAATATTCGTTATTACATTGTACCAATCTTTATCCAACACCGGCTCATTTAGTTCGTTTAGGTGGAATGATTGAATTACAAAATGAATTCCCTAATGCCATCATTGGGTTATCTGATCATACGATAAACAACAACGCTTGTTTAGCAGCAGCAGCTTTAGGGGCATCAGTTTTAGAACGTCACTTTACAGATTCAAAAGACCGTCCAGGACCAGACATCATTTGCTCAATGGATCCAAAAGAATTAAAAGAACTCATTGATGGAAGTGCTCAAATCCAACAAATGCGTGGTGGAAAAAAAGAAGCAGCTAAAGAAGAACAAGTGACCATTGATTTTGCATTTGCCACAGTTGTAACAACAAAAGAGTTAAAAAAAGGTGATGTTTTAACTCATGATAACATTTGGGTAAAACGTCCAGGTACAGGTGAAATTAAAGCTGAACACTATGAATCATTAATGGGGCGTGTCATCAATAAAGATATCGAATGTGATGAGCATCTTTCATGGGCTGATTTGGAGGCGTAACAATGAAGAAGATACTTTTTTTAACAGGAACACGTGCTGATTATGGAAAATTAAAATCATTAATGAAAAGGGTTGAAACAGATTCACATTTTGAATTACACGTCTTTGTAACCGGAATGCATATGTTAAGTAAATACGGATCAACTTATCATGAAGTAGAAAAAGATGGATTCAAAAATATTTATAAATATATTAATCAAAAATCAAGTTCACATGACCAAATGGATATCTCACTTAGTAACACGATTACAGGATTGAGTAATTATTGCGATGAAGTAAAACCCGATTTAATTGTGGTTCATGGGGACCGTTTAGAAGCTTTAGCAGGAGCTATCGTTGGAGCTTTTAATAACATCAAAGTCATGCACATTGAAGGTGGAGAAGTGTCAGGAACAATTGATGAATCGATTCGTCATGCGATTACAAAAATGGCTCACTTCCACTTGGTAGCGAATGATGAAGCGAAAAAACGTATTTTACAATTAGGAGAAAAAGAAGAATCAGTCTTTGTTTTTGGATCACCTGATTTAGATATTATGTATTCAGATACTTTGCCAAACATGGATGAAGTAAAAGACAAATATGAAATTCCATTTGAGACATTTAGTATTTTAATGTATCATCCAGTGACCACAGAAGTGGATCACTTACCACAGAAGGTTAAAAATGTCGTTGATGCCGTTATTGAATCGGGTAGACAATATGTTGTGATTTATCCAAATAACGATCATGGAAGTGACATTATTTTAAAAGAGTATAAGCGATTTGAAACTCATCCAAACTTCTTAGTTTATCCATCTATGCGTTTTGAATATTTCTTAACATTACTAAAAAACTGTGACTTCATTATTGGGAATTCAAGCTCGGGAATTCGTGAAGCGTGTGTTTATGGAAAGATGGCGATTGATTTAGGATGCCGTCAAAGTGGGCGTTATAGTGAAGAGACAATCAATATTCTTCACTGTGATGAAGTCACGGATCAAATTTTAAGCTCGATCCAAGCTGCTCTTCATATTCATCCGGATTGTGCCTCATATTTTGGAGATGGAAAAAGTGATGAAAAGTTTATAGATATCCTCAATAATTCAACGGTTTGGACAACCGAAATTCAAAAACGATTTAATGATATTGATTTCTAAAATTAACCTTTAATGATATTTTTTTATAAATAGCATTGATACAGGTTTAGATTATAAGGTGAAATAAAATATCACTTGAAAATGAACATGATAGAATTGTGATTATAAAGAAACTAAATATTAGCTTAGAGCCTAGAGTGACTATGCCATAAACTTTAGATATACATGAAGGGGAGATTGACTATAAAAAAAATAAAAGAGCTTGATATTTTAAGTGGTATTGCGTAAGCGGGTAATATAAAC